>DASVAI010000430.1:0-4422 GCA_036376445.1 Acidobacteriaceae bacterium | reverse complement strand
TCCGCTGACGGTTGCAGAAGTGTTATGCGCTCGCAGCCGGGATCGGCGGCGATTGCATATGGCTGTTGCGGCGAGAATGCAAGCCCGTGAGGCGTTGGTAGCGAGGTCGTTCGTTCAAGCAAGGCGCCTGTTTCCTTGCGGGCAATTGCGGCCGAAGCCGGTAGGCCGTCCCTGCCAAGGATGAAGGCATTCCACGCTCCTCCCGTGGCTGCGGAGACGAGGAGATATCCGCCGCAGGTCGAAACTGCGAGCGCTCGCGGTCCGGTGGCTGACAGAGACATCGGCGTCTGCGCCAGAAGCCGAAGCGGGCGCGCACTACATTCGACGGCATACGTTTCGACAACGCCACGTGGCAGATGCTCCCACCGGCCGCTGTCGCGCGCAACGTAGAGCACCGGAAGTGTGGGATGCGAGACAGACGCGGCAAGTGCCTCAACAGCGGTGCTACCGAGGAACCGGCAGGTATCGCCGGTCAGGGCATAGGTCTGCAGGTAGTCCGCCTGCGATGTGGGCGCGGCCAAATGAAGAAAGGCTGGAGAGAAAAACGCAGAAAGGGCCGGAGGCGAAAGGATCGATGGGGCCAGCGTTGAGGCCGCGGCTCCAGCGAGGAATCTTCTTCGGCTCACAGGAGCTGAGATATACGATTTCGCGTCCATACCTGATCCTCGCCGCCCCCTGTTACAACGGGCGGATACTCATGGCGTGATGAAATATGTTATTCGGATCGTAAGTGTGCTTGACCTGCTGTAAGAACGGATACAAGCCGTTCTGGCCGTAATAGAGCTCCGGCCAGAAAGAATAGCGCAGCATATCGATATCCGGGTAATTCATATAGCAGCCCTCGTAAGCGTCGCCCCAGGGAGTTCCCTGGTGACCGGCGTCAACGTGCGCGCCACTGTAGAGTGCGGTGTAGAACGCATCGAGTTCGCGAAGGTGTTGTGCGTCCTGGGCCGGATTGTGCCAATAGCATTGCCACTGGAGCTTCATAATGGAGCTCCGCTGGGCGATTGCGGTTTCATCGGCCAGGCCGGGCCGGTTAACCGCGCCCCCGTAAGAATCGACGGCGATCACCGATGATCGCGCCGTAATGCTGTTCCCCGAATAGAAGCGATAGATCGTTTGCGCTTCCGCGGGAACGAAGTTGCGTTTCATATACGCGGACTTATATTTTGCGCGCTCTCCTCTGCCTCCACTGCGATCGCTGGTAGCGGCAGTCAGCCAGCTTATGCGCTCGAAGTCAACGTTGAGCGGGTGGGCAGCACGCCCGGCAGCGGAACTCTTGTCCAACCCCCGCGTACGGGAGGACGGCTGGAACTTATCGAACCTTGCCAGAAATTCCTGCAATACGGAAAGGTCCTTCGCGGCGCCGTCAGGCTGGCAAAACTGCAGGTACATACCAAGGTGGCCTTCGGGCCTTCGCGCGCCGATGTCGAGGATCGTGAAAAGGCCCCAGGTATCGGGATCACGTCCGCGGGTGGCCCAATAGTCACCATAGCTCATCAAAAGGGAAACAAACTTGTCCTCACTCATCGTCTCCCAGGGAAATCGAATGAAAGTTTGGATAACTTCGCTCGGAGCCTGGGGTAACTGTTCGAAGTAGAATGCGGTGATGACGCCGAACCCTGCAGTTCCTGCACCTCGGCACGCCCGGAAGAGATCGGCATCATGCTTGCCATCGATGTGACGCTCCGTGACGCGGCCTAAAGAATCCACGGTGAGAATGTCGATTGCCGATAACCAATCGGAGCTGAGGCCGAAGAGCCGGGAAAGTACGCCGTAACCTCCGCCGGAGATATGTCCGCCAGCGCCGACGGTATAACACGTACCCCCGGGTAATGTAACTCCGTTGCGTTTATAAAGAGACTGATAGATATCTCCAAGGACGGCTCCGGGAGAAACGCGGTATGGTGGCGCCGGATCGCTTGCTTCCGAGTCAAGCAACGACAGATCAAGCAACATTCCGCCCGGATTGTTCACGGCGAAGTTCTCATAACAGTGGCCGCCTGAGCGCACCGTTGGGCGAAGGCCCTGCGAAATCGTATCCTGCAGCGCCTGCTTGACCTGCGCCGGGCTTGTGCAGACGACGATACGGGCGGGCGCGGCAGAGGCATTCTCCGGAAAGCGGAGATTGTGTCCGGGCAGCAATGCCGGATACCGCGGATCCTTCCTATCTATCGAGCCATTCATCAACAACTCCATTAGAGGAATGAGGAGCTACTGCTGCAGTCGCATGCGAAGACAGGTTGCGGTCTCAATAGACAGGAACTGGAGGAATATACGCAGGAGGGTAATCCATCTTTTTCTCATCGCGCGTGGTCAATGTGGTCCAGTGTCCAGCCAGCCGGTAATCGCTCGTCGCGGGTCCGTTCCATGGATCGGAGCTGATCCCGTTCAGGTCATAGACAACTCTGCCGGCGCGGACGGTGAGCTGGCAGACCAGCTTATGATCGCCATCCTTTCGACGGTTGTACATATCGACAAAGCCGAACTTACCGCGTTCCACACTGAACACCGCGATATCTCCGGCTGCTCCTACGGAGAGGTTGCCTAACTCGTCGTGGCGAATCTCATGGGCCGGCGCTTCGGTCATCTCTTCGAGTACCTGTGGCACGGTCTGGCCAAGGGACAACATTTTATCTGCCACGTTCAATATGTCTTTCATGCCGGCATTCATGCTGGTGATGTGCAGATCGGTAGAAATTGAATCCGGCTGGAACCCATTTTTCATGAGCGGCGCAGCGACGGACCAGTTGAAGCTGCCGCCACCATGGCCGACATCAAAATAGATTCCGCGTTTGCGGCCCGCAAGCATGGCCTGGCTTGGTCCTTTTGTCTGGGGATCCTGTTCGCCGCGAAGACCTGAGTACATGTGCGTATAGATATCACCCGGGCGCAGAATCTGCGACAGCAATGTGAGCAGCGGGCGCTCGGTACCGTTCGTGCCGAAGTCGATCATGACGGGCCGATTCGCCAGATTGCCCGCGAGCACAGCCTGCTCGAAAGGCTTCCAGCCGCGGCCGGAATAATGGGCACTCTTTATGCCCACCAGGATGTTTGGATACTTCTCCAGCATGGAGGCAGTGGTATGGCCGTCCATGTCTTCAGTGTTGTTTTCATAGAGAGGACCACGCATGCCTGTGCCCACGATGTTGAGAAAGGCGAGTACCCGGGTATCGGAGCGGTCGATGATGCGCTGCTTGAAGTCTTCAAAATTGCGCCATCCAGAGCTGCCGGCATCTACCACCGTGGTCACACCATTGCGAAACGTAAATCCGTCGGGATAGACGCTGTTGTCACCGGCGTACGAGGCTTTTTCTCCCGTTCCGGCGTACACATGCACGTGCAGGTCAATCAGGCCAGGGGTGAGATAGAGGCCGTGAAGATGGACGACCTTGATTGTGTCTGTGGTTGGTATATGCGGCGCCACATCTATGATCCTGCCGTTCTTGATCGCGACATCCATGATGCCGTCGCGATGGTTCTTCGGGTCCAATACATGGCCGCCGGAGAGAATGAGGTCGTATTTATAAGGACTGTAGGGAAGGGAAGAGAGCGGCGGCAGCGTGGGGAAGGGCGGAAGAGGAAGAATCGGCAATTTGAGCGGCTGCTGCGCAATTGCTGCGGCGGTGGAGAGCATGATACCGAAAATGAGCGACGCAACAGAAAGGCTAGGCCGGCCAACCAGGGGCATGTAAGGTCCTTCGTGCTTTGCAGCGATATTTATCCGCAAGTTGTGATTGCAACCGTATCGACGGCTGTGTCAAGCATCAGCAGTGTAACTGAATTCTTGCGCCTCACTGCTCTCGAGAAGCGCAGAGCTGGCGCGAAACGGACCTTCCACATAGCATGTGAGAGCATCCGTGGACGGAGATCGAAGTGAGCCGTACGAGCCTGCAAGCACCTCGCCGCGAGGGACGAGTCGCGATCGCCAGATCGCGACGCTGGTTCCGCGTGCGTTATCTACTGGCCTTCTGGCTCTTCGTGCTGAGTGCGGTGGCCTTCCTGGATCGCACCAATATTGCGATCGCGGGCATTCAGCTCGGGCGCGAGTATGGGCTTAGCAACCAGAGGCTCGGCGGGGTATTCAGCGCGTTCCTTATTGGCTACGCAATCTTCCAGATACCTGCGGGATGGCTGGCAACACGCTGGGGGCCGCGGCGGACCTTGACGCTAGGGGCGATCTGGTGGGGCGTGACAACGGCATGCACTGCGGCGCTCCCGTCCACCATTGCGTATGCCATGGGCTGGCTGATTGGTATCCGTTTTCTGTTGGGAGCCGGTGAGGCGGTGATTTACCCGGCGGCAAATCAATTTGTGGCACAGTGGGTTCCGTTTCGCGAACGCGGGTTCATCAACGGATTGATCTTTGCGGGTGTAGGCGCGGGCAGCGGACTTACGCCGCCGCTTTTGAACTGGCTGATC
>DASVAI010000426.1:0-5231 GCA_036376445.1 Acidobacteriaceae bacterium | reverse complement strand
CATGGGAGCCTGCGGCAGGTGGGGCGCATCGGCGTGAAGTCGCTGGTGTACTTCGAAGTGGTGACGACGCTGGCGCTGCTGATCGGCGTGGCATCCATCAATCTGACGAAGTCGGGCGTGGGACTTTCAATAAACGCTGCGCCGCAGATCACTGCGACTTTAGACGCGAAGGTTGTGCCCAACGGGAGTGCGCCGGCTACGGAGCATGGCTGGCAGGCATTTCTGCTGAATGCCTTTCCGGAGAACATCGCGAAGTCGATAGCGGATGATCAGATCCTGCAGGTCGCGGTGTTTGCGGTGCTGCTGGGGATTGCGCTCTCGCTGATCACCGAGGAGAAGCGGCGACCGCTCGTAGAACTGGCGGAGTCGGTGACGGCGGCGATGTTTGCGATCACCAACATCGTGATGTATGTGGCGCCTCTGGGTGTGGGTGGAGCGCTGGCGTACACGGTGGGGCAACGCGGGCTGGCAGTGCTGATGCCTCTGGCGCAGTTACTCGGGACGCTGTACGGTGCGCTGCTGGCATTTCTCTTGCTGGTGCTGCTGCCGGCGGCGCTGTTGTTCCGCGTGCCGCTTCGCGGGTTCATCAAGGCGGTGGCGGAGCCGGCGACGATCGGATTCGCGACGAGCACATCAGAGGCGGCACTCCCGAGCGCGATGGAGGAGATGGAGCTGTTCGGCGTGCCGCGGCGGATTGTCTCGTTTGTGATCCCGGCGGGTTACAGTTTCAATCTTGCGGGATCGTCGGTGTACCTGGCGTTGGCGTCGATCTTTGTGGCGCAGGCTGCCGGCATGCACATGGGCATTGGGGCGCAACTGGCGATGGTGTTCACGCTGATGCTGACGAGCAAGGGCGTGGCCGGCGTGCCGCGGGCAACGCTCGTGGTGCTGCTGGCGACGGCCTCGACCTTCCGGCTGCCGACCGAGCCGATCTTTCTGATCCTGGGCGTCGATGCCTTTGCGGATATGGGACGGACGGCGGTGAACGTGATCGGCAACTGCCTGGCGGCGGCGGTGGTGGCGCGAAGCGAGGGCGAGCTTGCGGCCTCGACGGAGAAGATTTCGCTGGCAGAGTGGTGGAAGAACCTGCGGCGCGAGCGCGTAAACCAGCAGTAAATCCCAGCCTTCGCTGCGCTCACGATGACGAGATCTGCTTGACTCGGTGCCCACTCTGATGGAGAGTGGCGTTGCACTTCCTTTTGCAATTGAGCGACGAGGTGAACGCATGCGTTCTGTAGGAATTGTGTGCTTTGCATTGCTGATCTGTGCCGGTGCGGCGGCGCAGGTGAAAGATGGTGTGAAGCCATACGTGAAGGAAGATGCGCCGGTGCTGGTGCTGAACCATGTGCGGGTGATCGACGGCACGGGCGCTGCGCCGATGGAAGATCAGCGGATCGATATTGAGCATGGGAAGATCACGCGCGTGCAGAGCGCGAAGCTGAGGAATGCGTACCCGCCGGATGCGAAGATTCTGGATCTGACGGGCAAGACCGTGATGCCCGGCCTGGTGGGCATGCACGAGCACCTGTTCTATCCCACGCCGGGCGATGGCACGCCGGGATATCAGCAGATGTATTCGGAGATGGCGGACAGCGCGCCGCGGCTCTATCTTGCAGGCGGTGTGACGACGGCGCGGACGACGGGCAGCGTCGAGCCGTATACCGATCTTGCAATCAAGAAAGCAATTGATGCGGGCGAGACGCCGGGACCGAAGCTGCTGGTGACTGGGCCATACCTAGAGGGGACGCCCTCGCTGGGGCCGCAGTTGCACTCGCTGAGTGGTCCGGAGGATGCGACACGCACCGTAAATTACTGGGCCGATGAGGGCGTGACGAATTACAAGGCGTACATGCATATCTCGCCGGAGGAACTGAAGGCGGCGATCGATGCGGCGCACAAGCGCGGACTGAAGGTGACGGGGCATTTGTGCTCGGTGGGATTCACGAAGGCGGCGGAACTGGGCATTGATGACCTGGAGCACGGGCTGGTGGTGGATACGGAGTTCGCGCCGGGCAGGAAAGAGGGCGAGTGCCCGAGTCAGCGCGGGCCGATGCAGGCGATGGCGAAGTCGCTGGACGTGGACGGCCCACAAGTAAAGGCGATGATTCAGACCTTGGTGAAGCATCATGTCGCGGTGACATCGACGCTGGCGATCTTCGAGACGTTTACGCCGAACCGGCCGCCACTGGTGCGCGAGCAGGCTGCAAAGCGGGAGATGGCGGCGGATGCGTGGTCAGACTTTGCGACGACGCGCGCAGAAATCGCCGAGCGCGGGGAGGCGTCGATCTGGCCGGTGCTGCTGAAAAAGGAGATGCAGTTTGAGCGCTCATTCGTGAAGGCGGGCGGGCTGCTGCTGGCCGGGTGCGACCCCACGGGATATGGCGGCGTGCTGCCGGGCTTTGGCGATCAGCGAGGGATGGAATTGCTGGTGGAAGCGGGGTTTACGCCGATGGAGGCGATTCACATTGCGACGCAAAACGGAGCGATCTACCTGGGGCAGCAGGAGCAGATCGGAAGCGTGGCGGCGGGGCATGACGCGGACCTGGTGGTGGTGGATGGGAACCCGGCAGAGAAGATCGACGACGTGGAGAGGGTGGAGATAGTCTTCAAGGGCGGTGTGGGATATGACCCCGGGAAGCTGCAGGCTTCAGTGGCCGGGATGATGGGCATTCGCTAACGCTTGGCAAGGTTTTACCAGAGAATGACATTTTCGGCTTGCCCGGAGCCGATTTGTCGAGCCTATACTTGCGGCACAGGGCTCACAGCAAGCCTGCTCCGCCGTACTTCTCCCGTTCCGATTCCTCCACTTTACTGTACGGCTTGTGTCTCTTCATGGCGTGCGTGCGTTCCTGCATTTCTTTCGAGGAGAGAAACACTATGGCTGCGACTATCCCCGCTGTTCCCGCTCCGACGACCCCGCGAGCGCTCGATCCGGACAAACTGAATGCATTTCTTCACCAGGCTGTATGCGACATGGGCGCGGCACTGCATGCGGGCGTTGTGCTGATGGGCGATAGGCTGGGGCTGTTTCGCGCGATGCGCGATGGAACTCCCGTGACTTC
The DNA here is from genome assembly GCA_036376445.1 of Acidobacteriaceae bacterium. Classification (GTDB taxonomy): domain Bacteria; phylum Acidobacteriota; class Terriglobia; order Terriglobales; family Acidobacteriaceae; genus KBS-83. Next base: position 2,169 of record DASVAI010000426.1, on the reverse strand, counting down.
GCAGCAATTGAGCGAAAAGACGGGTATACGTGAACGCTATGTGCGCGAGTGGCTGAAGGCCAACGCGGCAAGCAAGTATGTGGACTATGACGCTGCAACGGACAGTTACAGCATGAACCCCGAGCAGGCGTTTGCATTGGCAGATGACAACTCCGCGCTGGACCTGCCGGGCTTCCACTACATGCTGGCCGCGTGCATGCGCGACGAGCAGAAGTTGAGCGAGGCGTTCCGCGAAGGACGCGGATTTGGCTGGCATGAGCACGATGCGGACCTGTTTAAAGGCTGCGAACGGTTCTTCCGGCCGACATACCTGACGCATCTGATGTCGGAGTGGATTCCGGCGCTGACGGGTGTGGAGGCGAAGCTGAAGGCCGGAGCGAAGGTGGCGGACATCGGCTGCGGGCATGGCGCGTCGACACTGCTGATGGCCAAGGCATATCCGAAATCGAAGTTCACCGGCTTCGATTATCACGACGGATCGGTTGAGAGCGCCCGTGCCTCCGCCAAGCAGCAGGGGATGAGCGACACGGTCAATTTCGAGGTGTCGCCGGCAGCGGGAATCCCGGGCACAGGGTATGACTTTGTGACGGCTTTCGACTGCCTGCACGATATGGGCGATCCGGTGGGCGCGGCGAAACACATTAAGCAGGCGCTCGCTCCGGGCGGCACGTGGATGGTGGTGGAGCCGATTGCGAGCGACGATACGGCGGCCAACCTCAATCCGGTGGGACGCATTTACTATTCGGCGTCCATGATGTGCTGCGTTCCGGCGTCCCTGTCGCAGGAAGTGGGCCTCGGCCTGGGCGCGCAGGCGGGAGAGAAGCGGCTGCGTGAGGTGTTGAACGAGGCTGGCTTCACGCAGGTGAGACGCGCGGCGGAGACACCGTTCAACATGGTGCTCGAAGTTCGGGTGTAGCAAAGAGACGGAGTTCCTGCTCCTGACTCGCAGGAACTCCGATCCTTCTTTTCAGTTCCACACGGCGAGCAGACGGCGCAGCAGCACGAGTTCCCCGAGATGATAGGCATTGTGGTCGACGATCATGAGCAGATCGTCGATGAGGGCTCCATCTGCGCCGGGGCGGCTTTTGCCGAAGAGATCGGCCCTGGCGATGACCTCGGCGAGCGACTTCTGATCGGCCCGAAAGGCGGCGACGCTTGCGTCCCACGATTCGTTTTTGCGCGGCGCTGCGGAAGGTGGCCAGTACTCGTCCGGAAATTTCAGCGGACGGTAATCGGCACTCCCGATGCGGTTGAGGACGTCGCGCTGCGTGATGCGCATGTGTTCGAGCACCTGCCAAACCGTGTGGGCTGCGCCTGGGACCTGCTTGCCCTGGAGGTCCACCGGCAAGTCCGCGACCGCGGCGTCAAAGCTGGTATGCGCCGATTCACTGGAGAGCAGCGCGGCGAGGTGCGACCGCAGCGGTTCAGTTCTGATTTCGAATGCAGTTTCCATCATCCTTTTGCTCCTGTGGTGTATCGAATTGCTGTATCGGTACGGTTGTACGGCGGGACGGGAGCGGAATTCTTGGCAGAAATTGCGGCAGCATTGAGGCAGGCGATCGAGCGCAGGGCGGCAGAGGGAAGCGCCGGTGGCATGGCTGCGCGCGTGCTGGCACGCGGCGAAGGCTGGTCCGTAATCAATGTGATGTGCACGTCCGGGCCGGGCGACCGGTCGTTCGAGGAGCAGCACAGGAACTTCTCTGTCGCGCTGGTTGCGGCGGGGAGTTTTCAGTATCGGTCGACGGCTGGGCGGGCGCTGCTTACGCCGGGCTCGGTGATGCTCGCGAATGCCGGGGAGAGGTTCGAATGCGGACACGCGCTTGGCGCGGGCGACCGCTGCATTTCATTTTCGTATACACCCGAGTATTTCCAGCAATTGACCGGCACGACGAGGTTTCGCGCAGCGGCATTGCCGCCAATTCGCGCGATGTCTTCCGTGTTGGCGCGGTCATGCGCCGGTCTTTTTGGGCAGCCGGATGCGCTTGCGTGGGAGGAACTGGGGGTGCAGATGGCCGTGGAGACTGCGCGGCTGGTACACGGCAATGCACTCACGGCCGAGACAGTGCCCAGTGCGGAAGCGCGCGTGACGCGCGTGGTGCGAATGATGGAGGCCTCGCCAGCAGCCCGGCACTCTGTTGCGGCGCTGGCCAAAGAGGCACGGCTGAGCCC
>DASVAI010000398.1:0-2711 GCA_036376445.1 Acidobacteriaceae bacterium | reverse complement strand
GAGGATGTCGTGCAGCAGACGATGATGAAGGCCTGGCAGGGGCTGGATGGGTTTCGCGGGGAAGCGCGCTTTGCGACGTGGATCACTCGTGTGCTGATGAACGAGGTCTTCCAGCAGCAACGGAAGAGAGCGCGCATGCGGCTCGAAGAAATGGAAGACGCAGCCATGCTGACGGCAGTGCTGGAGGCAGGGAGCACGATAACGCGGCGGCAGGTCTCGCAGGAGCAGCGCCTGCTTGTGCTGGAGCGCAATCGGCTGGTGCATGCGGCGCTGTGGTCGCTGCCGGAAACGCTGCGGTCGGTGCTGCTGATGCAGTTCTTCGAAGAGCGCCCGCTGGAGGAGATCGCCGCGGAGATGAACCGGCCAGTGGCGACGGTGAAGTCGCGGCGGCACCGGGCGCGCCTGGAGCTGAAGAAGCGCTTCGCAGGGCGGCTGCGCGGGATCGATCTTTCGATGGCGTACCAGTAAGCGCCCCGGTTCTCGTTCGTGCTTCTTTCCTTCCCATGGAGACCTGCTGAGGTACATTGGCGGCACGGGAGCTCCGGAGGGACGGACGGATGAAGCATCGACTTGCGCGGTGGATGTGTGCACCGGGGGCGTGCGCATTGGGTCTGCTGGCGATGTGGCCGGCGTGGGGACAGACGGCGACAACCGCGGCGACGGCGGTACAGCACAATTCCAGTTACGTTGAGGCGAACGGGACGGCGCATGTGGGCCGGGTTGTCCCGGTGCCGGAGTCGCTCAGCCCTCAGGCACAGGCGAGGCTGCGGCATCCGGCAAGTGATGCGAAGGACGAGATTTCGCTGGCACAACGACGCGCATCGACGGACGCCTACACGGCGCGTGCGGAGAAGCAGTGGCGCAAGATTTGCCCGGTGACGATCGCCAACGATACGATGGCTGGTGTTCCGGTGCGGCGTGTGACTCCGCCGCATGTTCCAAAAGCGAATGCGGATAAAGTGCTGCTGGATTTGCACGGCGGCGGCTTTGATTCAGACTCGGGCAGCTATACCGAGTCGATTCCGATTGCATTCTATGCGCGCGTGCCGGTGGTGGCGGCGCTCTACCGACTGGCGCCGGAGCATCCGTTTCCCGCGGCGGTGGATGATGCGGTAGCGGTGTATCGCGAGCTGTTGAAGACGCACAAGCCGGAACAGATTGCGATCTATGGTACGTCGGCGGGCGCGATCCTGACGGGAGAAGTCGCGGTAAAGCTCAAGCAGCTTTCGTTACCGGAACCAGCCGCGCTGGGCATCTTCAGCGGGCTTGGCGATTTTGCGCGCGAGGGCGATTCGGTGCACTTGTATGGCCTGCGTGGATTCAGCGGATATCTGGCGCCTCCGGGGGAGGAGAAACCACTCGCGTATGTGACCGGCGCGGACCTGAAGGACCCAGTGCTTTCGCCGATGTATGCGGACCTGAAAGCCATGCCGCCGTCTCTGTTTGTGACCAGCGGACGCGATTTGCTGCTGAGCGGGACGACGGACCTGCATCGCGCATTTCTGCGGGCGGGCGACGACGCACGGCTGATGGTTTTTGATGGCCTGCCGCATGCCTTCTGGTATGACCCGGCGCTGCCGGAGTCGATAGAGGCGAATCGCGCGATGGCGAAGTTCCTCGCGGAGCATCTCAAGTGATAATCGCGGGCGCCGAGAAAAAGCTGCATACTCTTTACTCGCCGGCGCGTATAGCAGAGTGAGGGTAGTCATTCAAGTCCGGCGCGGTCGTCGGGATCCAGGTGAGCACCTGCAGAGGTCGCACCCAAGCTTTCGCGAGCTGATGCTGGAGCACCAGTCGATGGTGTTCAGCATGGCGCGGCGCATTGTTCGCGATCCGTCGCTGGCCGAGGAGATTGCCCAGGATGTCTTCCTGGAATTGCATGACGCATTGCCGTCGCTTGCATCTGAGGATCATGTGGTGCATTGGCTGAGGCGCGTGACCGTGCACCGCGCGATTGACCAGGCGAGGCGAAGGCGGCGGCGGCCGCAGGACCATGTGGCCGTGAGCTTTGGTGCGCCGGGAGTTACCGAGCCGGCTGCCGAGACGCGAAACAGCGATCCGTGGCTGGCGGAGCGGCTGCGCGCGATGGTAGATTCGCTGCCGGTAGTGCCGCGTACCGTGATAGCGCTGCGCTACCAGGAAGAGCTGATGCCGGAGGAGATTGCCGAGGTGCTGGAGATGCCGGTAGCCACGGTAAAGAGTCATCTGCAGCGCAGCCTGAAGGTGCTGCGCGCCAGGGCCGCACGCCTGAGAGGTTGAAAACGAATCGTATGTCGCCCATGATTACCAATCCGAATGAAGTGGAAGATCTGGAAGGCCAGCTTCGCCAGGCATTGCGGCGCGAGGATGCGCCGGTATCTGTGGCCGCCGGCGTAGATGCGCGGCTGCGCGGTGCAAGCATGTATCAAGCTCCGCTTGAGCCTCACCTGTTGAATCCGGTGGTGGATGAGCCGGTGTGGCAGACGATCTGGGGGAACCTGGTGGGGTTGTTCCAGCGGGAGAAGTTGCCGCCGCTGGTGCTGACCTCTCATCCGGTGGCGGTGGTGGATCCGTTCCGGGTGAAGCGCAGTCCGCTGTCGTCTGCGTTATCGGTTGGCGCGCACGTGGCGGTGATTGCGCTGATCATTTTCCTGGTGATTGAAGCGGGGAGACATCCGCAGGCGGTGAAGAAGTCGCTGCAGATGGCGCACGTGGACATCTCGCCCTTCCGT
>DASVAI010000396.1:0-5294 GCA_036376445.1 Acidobacteriaceae bacterium | reverse complement strand
CGCCGCGGTGATGCGACATTCCAGAAGATTCTCGATGCACTGGTGCCCGGGAACCAGGCATGGGCGAAGAATGTGCCCGTACTCATCCTCTCGGTCGCGCGCAAGCACTTCGCGCATAACGGACAGATCAACCGGCACTCCTGGCACGATACCGGCGCGGCCATGGCGAACTTCGCTGTGCAGATCACTGCGCTTGGCCTGCACTCGCACTCGATGGCCGGCTTTGATCACGAGAAGGCAAAGGCGGCATTCGACATTCCCGACGACGTCGAGACAGTTGCCGTGACCGCGGTCGGCTATCAGGGCGATCCCGATTCTCTTCCGGAGGGGCCGCGTAAATCTGAGGTCGCACCGCGCCAGCGCAGGGAGCTGAAGGAGATTGTCTTCTCCGAGTGGGAGAAGCCGCTCCAGTTCTAGTGCGCAGGCTGTGCTTCGTGCAGCGCAGTGACAGCCTGCTTCGCTGCATCGAGCGTCGCTTCGATCACCTCGCGCGTATGCGCTGTGCCGAGGAAGATCGCTTCGAACTGCGAGGGCGGCAGCCAGACGCCTGCGTCCATCATGGCGCAATGAAAGACCCCGAAGGCTGCGGTGTCCGATGCGGCTGCAGTCGCGAAATCGACGACCGGCTGCTTCGTGAAAAACCAGGTCCACATTGCGCCTACGCGGTTCGTCGTCACCGGCACCCCGGCATCGGCGAGCACCTTCGCTACCCCTTCGGCAACCAGCCGGCTTGCGTTTTCCAGATTGCTGTAAACCGCTTCGCAATTCTGTGTCAGGTGATGGAGCGTCACCAGTCCGGCGGCCATGGCCAGGGGGTTGCCGCTGAGTGTGCCGGCCTGGTAGACGGGGCCCAGGGGGGCGAGCAGGTCCATCACGTCGGCGCGACCGCCGAATGCGCCGCAGGGCAGGCCGCCGCCGATGATCTTGCCCAGGCAGGTCAAGTCGGGCCGGATGCCGTAGAGCTGCTGCGCGCCGCCGTGCGCCACGCGAAAGCCGGTCATCACCTCGTCGAAGATGAGGAGCGCGCCTTCGCGCTGCGTCAGCTCGCGGACTGCGGCGAGGTAGCCGGGTTGAGGCGCGACGCAGCCCATGTTGCCGGCTACAGGTTCGAGGATCACGGCGGCGATCTCGCCCGGGCGCGCGGCGAATGCTGCTTCCACGGCGGCGATGTCGTTGTACGGGAGCGCCAGGGTAAAGTGGGCGATCTCTTCCGGCACGCCGGCGGAGCCGGGGATGCCGAAGGTGGCAACGCCGGAGCCCGCCTTCACCAGCAGCCCGTCGGCGTGGCCGTGATAGCAGCCCTCGAACTTGATGATGTACTTGCGGTTGCTGAACGCCCGCGCGAGGCGGATCGCGGACATCGTTGCTTCGGTTCCGGAAGAGACGAAGCGCAGCTTCTCGATCGAGGGGACGGCCTGGGTGATGAGCGCGGCCAGCTCGGCCTCCGTTTCGGTCGATGCACCGAAGCTGGCGGAGCGCGCGGCAGCCTGCTGGATGGCTTCGACCACGGCCGGGAAGGCATGGCCTAGGATCATCGGTCCCCAGGAACCGAAGTAGTCAATGTAGCGGTTGCCGTCCGCATCCCAGAGATACGGGCCCTCGGCGCGGGTGACAAAGGGCGGATCGCCGCCGACGGCGCGAAAGGCGCGGACGGGAGAATCGACTCCGCCGGGGAGGAGCTGTTCTGCACGCTGCTGAAGGAGACGGGAGCGATCTGTTTTCCGCATCGCTTCTCAGTATCCCACCGGGGGTTACCCCCTCCCCCTCCCCTCGGCAGGGCCGCGATTAAATCCTCCAGATTGTGTCGTTTAGCTCATGTGCCGAGTGGTAAGTGCGGTGTCTAAAGGTACTTAGGATCTAAAGATGTCCAAATAAAGGACTTACGGGTATGAAAAAAGCCACGGGCGAACGCCGTGGCCTTGTTTTTTACTCTCTATTTCCATTGTAGCGAGTCGCGCGAATTAACCGGCAGGTTTGTTGAGGAAATCGTGGGTGGGTTCCTGAAGTGGGATCGGCTTAGCGAATCAGCGAGTCAGCCAATCAAGCTGCATAGTTACACTACGACGATGGCGATGATGCACAACCCCTCTCATCCCGGACGGATTCTGGCGTACTACGTGGCTGGTCACACCGTGAAGGATGTTGCGGCGCACCTGGGCGTAACCAGCACTGCACTGTCTTGCATCTTGAACGGACATGCGCCAATCTCCGCCGAGATGGCGCTCCGCCTGGGAAAGACCTTCAATACTGATCCACAGATGTGGCTCGGCGTGCAGATGCAGCGCGACCTGTGGGAGGCGAGCCGGAAGAAGATTTCGGCGAAACCGATCGCGAAGAGCGCCGCGTAATGTTTGCAAAAGTGACGTGTATCTGCGTGAATCTCAGGCCCCAAAACCAGGGACTTGGGATACCACCGAACTTAACTCTCCGGCGGTTTTCTTCTGTGCCCATCCGTAACTCCCCACCCCGCCGTGCCGCCATCCAGAACGATTCAATCTCCACCGTTCCTTCCGCACCAGCCGCATAATGCCGAAAGCTGGACCAGCGCCAATCCTGCGGCTTCTCCACCAGCCCGCGTCTTACTGGGTTCCGGCTTTATCGAAGAGAGTGATCGCGCTGTCGCGCGATGATTCCACATCTGGCGATACAGCCGCAGATATGGGGCACCCAGATTGTTATGTGGGACACCCTGGTTCTTGCATGGGGCCCAGCCGTTATCTCATCAAATCCGCGTGATCTGCACAGGACCAACTTCGCTCAGAGAGTAGTGACGGTAGCTCGACCAGCGCCACTCCTCCGGTAGCTCGACTAGTCCTCGCCTGACTGGGTTGCGGTGCATGTACTTCAACTTCTCTACGCGCTTATTGTGGGTGAACACGTTGAAATCGTAATAGCGTCTGTGCCAGAGCGGACGCGCATCCGCGGCCTGACGCTTCGCCACAGAGATCTTAAGAGCTTGCAATGCTCTGGCTAAAGGGACTTCATGATCCAGAGGCTCGCTGAGAAGCAGGTGAACATGCTCGGGCATCACCACGTATCCAAGAACCTCGAACTGGTAATGGTGCCGGGTACGCTCTAGAGAATCGAGAAATATATCCTTGGACGTTTGCGTGGCCAGGTAAGGCTTTCGGAGATAACAACTGAAAGTGATGAAGTGATCGTCACCTTCGTGTTGATAGCGTTGCAGGCCGGACGGCATGGCCGGATTTTATCGAGGAAAGGGATCGCGCTGTCGCGCGATGATCCCAGATCTGGCGATACTGCCGCCAGATCTGGGCACCCGGCGGAGTGACATGCATCTGCGAGGAATCCCAGGTCCCAAAAACAGGGACCTGAGGTACCCCGGCCATCAGTATAGAAAGTCCTTTAGGTTCGGCTTGCATCTCTGCTGATGGGGAGCATGTATGACACAGCAGGCACTCGTTCCACCGTTCGATATGGAAACTGCAGCGCGCAAGGTCCAGTTTGCGCAGGACCTGTGGAACACGCGCGATCCGCAGAAGGTGGCCCTGGGCTATACGGAAGACAGCGAATGGCGCAACCGCGACGAGTTCCTCCACGGGCGCGCGGAGATCATCGCATTTCTCGAGCGCAAGTGGGCTCGCGAACTCGACTACCGGTTGCGCAAGTATCTTTGGACCGCGCACGAGAACCGCATTGCCGTTCATTTTGAGTATGAGTCCCACGACGCGGCGGGACAGTGGTTCCGCTCCTATGGCGTTGAGTTGTGGGAATTCGCACCGGACGGACGCATGCGGCGCCGCATTGCCAGCATCAATGACCTGAAGATCACAGAAGCCGAACGCCAGTTCCGTTGAGCGTCGCCTTGCACCTGATTCTGCGTCTTCAAAATCGGGAGTGTCTCCGGAGCAGTCCTTTGCACTATGCTGTGTCCGTTCTGCGGCAATTCAAAGAGTGAGGTACATCCATGCTCCGCAGTCTGATCGCTGCTGTGGCCACCGCTCTCCTCTCGATTCCGTTACAGGCGCAGGCCCCGGCCTCTGCGCCGCTGCCGGCGGATACGCCGCAGACGACATCCGCCGGCACTCAGTTCATCGCGCCCGCGGGTTGGACCATCCACGTTCGTCCTCCGGTTGTGGTGCTCGATCCTCCGGAGAGCGGCTCGCATATTGTGCTGGTGGATGTGACGGCGGCGAAGGACCCCGATGCCGCGGTGGCGGCGGCGTGGGCAGCGTATGCGCCCGCACGGCGCTGGCCGCTGAAGACCGCTGTCGATGGCTCGCCGCGCGATGACTGGGACCAGATCCGCCACTACGACTACGAGACCTCCGCCAACGACAAGCGAGCGGTGGGCGCAAATGCGTACCGGCACGGGGGCACTTACACAGTCGTGATTTTCGACATGGACAATGCTGTCGCAGAGAAGCGCGGATCACAGGCAGCGATGATCTTCGACCGCCTGCTGCCGAAGGGCTACACGCGCGAGACCTTCGCCGGGAAGACTGCGCATCCGCTGGATGCGGCGCGGGTCGAGCAGCTGAAGCAGTTTGTGGAGGAGTCGCGCAAGGAGCTGGATGTTCCCGGCGTTGCGATCGGGCTGATTGATCACGGCAAGGTGGTCTTCGCGGGTGGCTTCGGCGTGCGTGAGCTGGGCAAGCCCGATCCTATCGACGCCGATACGCTGTTCATGATCGCGTCCAACACCAAGGCGCTGACCACGCTGATGATGGCGCGGCTAGTGGATCAGAAGAAGTTTGGCTGGGATACGCCGGTGACGCAGGTGCTGCCCAGCTTCAAACTGGGCGATGCTGCGACAACGAAGGAGGTGCTGATCAAGCACCTGATCTGCGCCTGCACCGGTCTTCCGCGCCAGGATCTGGAGTGGCTGCTGAACAGCCAGAACGCGACGCCGGAATCTGTGATGGCGGAGCTGGGTACGATGCAGCCGACCAGCAAGTTCGGCGCGCTTTTTCAGTACTCCAACCTGATGGCCGCTGCCGCCGGCTACACCGGCGGACATGCGCTCTACCCGGACAAGGAGCTGGGCGCGGCGTACGACGCTGCGATGCAGACACAGGTATTTGGTCCGCTGGGTATGAAGAAGACGACCTTCGATGAGAAGGCCGCGCTGGCGCGCGATCACGCCACGCCACACTCGCTCGATGTCGATGGACACACTGCGATCGCCGGAATGGGAATCAATGAAGCTATCTATGCTGCGCGTCCTGCAGGTGCGGCGTGGAGTTCCGTGGATGACCTGTTGCGCTACGTTCAAATGGAGCTGGCGAATGGTGTCCTGCCGGATGGATCGCGCTATGTCTCAGAGCAGAATC
>DASVAI010000395.1:0-19367 GCA_036376445.1 Acidobacteriaceae bacterium | reverse complement strand
ACCGCTTTAATAATCTGGTGGCGATGGAACCAACGCAGGCGGGGGCCGGCGTGGAGCCCATTGCCACACACGCATAAACTTGAAGGCTAAGGAGTACGGAATGCATCTGAAGCAGACGATGGCACCTGGCATGATCATGCTGGCGGCGGCTCTCACAGCGACCGCCGCGAAAGTAAAACCGGTCGAGGTGACTATGCACACCGCTGACGGCAAGGATGCCGGGACAATCACGCTGCGTCAGGGCAAGGGCGGATCAGTCAATGTGAAGGTGGATGTTAAAAACCTGCCTCCGGGCGAGCACGGCATGCACATTCATCAGTACCCGAAATGCGATGCACCGGACTTCAAGTCCGCGGGCGCACATTTCAATCCCGGAAGTAAGCAGCACGGTCCACGAAACCCTAGCGGTCCCCATGCCGGCGACATGCCTTTCAATCTGACGGTCGGTCCCGACGGAACTGACAAAACCGAATTCAGCACCAAAGGAATCTCGCTGGATCCGAAGGCGCTGGATTCCGTTTTCACCGCTGACGGCACCTCGATCGTCATTCACGAGAAGGCCGATGACATGATGACGGATCCCTCCGGCAATTCAGGAGCGAGAATCGCCTGCGGCATCATCAGCACTCCCGCTTCCATGTAGCTGCAGAGAGATCAGTAGAGCAGAACGGCGACGCGGTAGGTAGTGAATCCCTGGCCCGGGTGAGCGCCACCGCACACGCCAACCGCCGCCGAGCGGAATTGTCCGCTCCGCAGTTTGTCGATCAACACATCCGGCAGACGATTGAGGTCGGAGCCTTCCCAGCGCATGATGAAGCGCGGCCGAGGTCCGCCGGCGCTGCCGTGCTCCAGGGCGCATGTCTGCCTGGCTGCTTCGGTTGCTCTTGCGGCTCGCATTCCCTGCTCTGCCAGCAGGCCTATGACCCGCCCTTCCAGTTCTGACGGACCGAGCGCGGGCACTGCGTGCGAGAAATCCTCGACTGCCCAGATCTCGCTGCCGACGCGAATCAGCGCGATGCCGATACTGTCCATCTCGGGATCGAGAATGTTGGCGCGATGCGGTGGTGAATGCATCCATTGCCGCTCGAGATCGGAAACGTCGGGGCCGAGCGCAATGTTCTCAGCAACTGCACGGAAGTGGGCGCCAGCGTGGCCCGCACGCGCCGCCAGGTCCGGCTCCCCGCGAAACTGATGTTCCAGCGCATTGCGTTGGACCATCTGCTGATCGTGCTGCCGCGCTGCCTGTGCGAGCTCCGGGCTCCAGCGCAGCGGGCCAAGACCGTGTGCGGCGCGGTCCTGATTCGTCAGCGACAGAAGATCCCGGGCGGACTGCTGCGTGTTCTGAGCGAATCCCTGACCATGAAGCAGAAAAATCATCGACAGGAGCGATACGAGCATACAGGGGAAGAGCTTCATCGTTCGCAAGACCTCCAGACGGATCGGCCGACAACTGATTGTTCCAGACCCGGCGCGGAACTGCTCTGCCACTCTTGTGCGATGATGCCGCCATGGCCCGCCCCTCGCTGAGCTACCGGCTCAAACATCAACCCCTGGCGGTGATCGGAGTTTTGCTGCTGGTGCTTTTTATTGCGATGGCGCTTGTTGCCTCGACCGCTGCGCCTTATGACCCGGCGGCGATCGATCTGAACCATCGGCTGCTTTCCCCAAGCCATGCCCATTGGTTCGGCACGGATGAGCTGGGTCGCGATATCTTCTCACGCATCCTGTATGGGGCGAGGATATCGCTGACCGTGGCGGTGAGCGTCGTGGCCATTTCCCTTTCGCTTGGGATGCTGATCGGCGGGCTCGCCGGATACTACGGCGGCTGGATCGATACCGCGCTCAATATATTTGTCATGAACGCATTTCTTGCGCTGCCCGGAATCCTGCTTGCCATCGCGTTCGTCGCGTTTCTCGGGCCCGGCCTCTTTAACCTGGTGATGGCGCTTTCCATCAGCGGCTGGGTAGGTTATGCGCGGCTGGTGCGAGCGCAGGTGCTGGCTGTTCGCGAGCGCGAGTTCGTGGAGGCGGCACGCGCGCTCGGTGCGGGCGATGTCCGCATCTTCCTGCGCCACATCGTGCCGAACATCGTGCAGCCGATTCTGGTACAGGCGGCGATCGGCATGGCGGGCGCGGTGCTGGCGGAAGCGACGCTTAGCTTTCTCGGCCTTGGCATTCCAGCCCCGGCGCCAAGCTGGGGCTCCATGCTGAATGACGCGCGCTCTCATCTCTTTGACTCGCCTCACATGGTGGTGTTTCCGGCGCTCGCTGTCATGGGCTGTGTGCTCTCCTTTAATTTCATCGGAGACGCGCTGCGCGATTACCTCGATCCGCGTACACGCATGGCGGTCGGGCTATAGCGATGCGGATCGGTGTTATTTCGGACACACATGGGCTATTGCGGCGAGCGGCCGTGCAGTCATTGCAGGGGGCTGAGCATATCCTGCACGCCGGCGACGTTGGCAATCCTGCGATTCTCGAAGAACTCCGTAGCGTGGCGCCGGTCACGGCGATTCGCGGCAACATCGATGAAGGCGGGCGGTGCGCCAATTTGCCAGCAACGGAGCTGGTAGATCTTGGCGGGCGCAGCATTTACATGCTGCATGACGTGAAGCAACTCGATATGAATCCCGAGGCGGCCGGGATTGCGGCGGTCGTTTTCGGGCACTCGCACCAGCCTGCGATCGAATGGCGACGTGGCGTGCTGTTCCTGAATCCCGGCAGCGCCGGCCCACGGCGTTTTCAACTGCCGGTTACGGTTGCATGGCTCGATATCGAGTCAAAGGCATTGAACGCGCAGATCGTGAAGCTTCAAATCTAGCGCCCGCTTTCCTTCTCCGGCCCACCGGCATGGACCGGCTCCGGCGGTTTGACCGCTCCGAGCCGCACGACCTGATCCGGGTCGATATGCTTGCCGCGCGCAAAGGGCGGCAGCTTCTGTACCTGGCCGGTCTTGAGTGCGCGATTGATCGCCTCCAGCACACGCACATCTGCCAGGCCTTCTTCCGCGTCCGGCTCAGGATCGATATCGTGCAGAATGCATTGGGAGAAATACTTCATCTCACCGCCAAACTGGTCTGTGTTCTTGTAGCTGGTTTTGTTTTCTTTCCCATTGAGCCTAAGAAAATGCTCCAGCGGCTTGCCATAGGTGTAACCCGGCTCGACCTGGAGCGTGCCCTTCGTTCCGACCACAGTGTAGGAGTCAATGGCGCTGCCGTAATAGGAAACGGTGAACTGGGCGAGGCGGCCTTCCGGGAAGCGGAGCATCGCGGTTACGGTGTCCTCAAAGTCGCCAAGTCCCGAGTCGGGATGGCGCGCCCCAAAGGCCGAAACCTCGACCGGCTCGGAGCCAAAGAGATTGCGCGCAGCATTCACGGGGTACGGGCCCATGTCGAGAACGGGGCCGGCCGCTTCGGTCTTCGCGCGGTGATTCGCAGGGTCCACCATCTGCGCGAAGGTGGAGGTGAACAGATGGACGTTTCCCAACTCGCCGTTGCGGACACGCTCCACTGCGGCGACGGAGCCAGGCTCAAAGTGCAGCCGGTACGCAACCATCAGTTTCGCCTTCGATGCGCGCTGCGCCTCCAGAATCTGCCCGCAGCGGGCGCTGTCGATCTCGAGCGGCTTCTCAACGAGAACATGAATGCCGGCAGCGAGCGCGGGCAGCACAAATTCCGCATGATGCCAGTTCGGCGTCGCGATATATACCGCGTCGACATTTCCGGAAGCGAGCAGCGCCGGAAATTGCTCGTAGCTGTACGTGTGCTGCACGCCATAGCGCTCGGCGAGTCTGCCCGCTTTGACTGGATCACCGGTGACAAGCGCCGCGATAGTGGAGTTGCCGGTATGTTCGACGCCGGGCAGCATCGCCTCCTGCGTGATGTCGCCCAGCGCGACAAAGCCGTAGCGGATCTTCTTTTTCGGCGGCAGGCCGAGAGCATCGCGAATGTTCATTAGCATCTCCACGGGCGCAGGATCATTGGCCGTCAGAGATGGGATGCGTTTGGAAGCTCAGGCGCGAATGCGCGGGTTGAGAACCGCATAAAGGATGTCGGTGCCGAGATTGACGAGGATGTAAGTCAGGCCGACGGCGAGTATGCATCCCTGCACCAGGGCATAGTCGCGATTGGAGATCGCCGTGATGGTGAGCCGTCCAACGCCGGGCCAACTGAAGATGGTCTCGGTCACGATGGCGCCGGCCAGCAGCGCTCCGAACTGGAGACCGACCAGCGTGACGATGGGGATTAGCGCGTTACGCAGCGCGTGGCGGTAGAGGACAGTGCGTTCGGGAAGACCTTTGGCGCGCGCGGTGCGGATGTAGTCCTGGCCGAGTTCTTCGAGCATGGCGGTACGCACCATGCGGGTCAGGATGGCGGCGAGCCCGGAGCCCATCGTGATAGCCGGCAAAATGAGATGCGCAAACGACCCGGCCCCGGAGACCGGCAGCCAGCCGAGTTTGATGGAGACGAGCAGGATGGCGATAGGACCGAGCGCGAATGCGGGAAACGAAAGCCCGAAGAGCGAGACGACTCCGACCGTATTGTCGCGCCAGCGGCCACGATGTAACGCCGCGAGAATGCCGGCGGGTATTGCCGTCGCCAACGCGATGATCAGCGCGGCCAGCGTGAGCTCCAGCGTATAGGGATATCGCTGCAGGATAAGGTGCGTCACAGAATCGTTGAGCCGCAGCGAGTGGCCGAAATCGCCATGGAACACGCCGTGCCAGTAGCGCAGGTACTGTTGGCCGAGCGGCAGGTCGAGCCCATATTGATGACGCAGCGTGTCCAGATCCGTCGGCGTTGCTCCCTCACCCAGCATCTGCGCCACGGGATCGCCGGGCACCAGATGGATGAGCAGGAAGACCAGCGAAACGACGAGCCAGACAACAGGAAGTGTGTAGAGGAGACGACGGCCCATCGCGGGCAGCAGCTTCATGCTCCTCCTCGCGCCGGCATGGCCAGCGTGGCAGCGGAAGGCGGCGCGGGCACCGGCTCGATGCGCACGCGACTGATGCGATGTCCACTCATCTCCGCAACAGTGTAGCGGCGTCCTTCAAAATCGACGCTTTCGCCCACCTCGGGAATATGACCGAGTTGGGTCAGCAGAAAACCGGCAAGCGTTTCCACGCCGGCATCGCGTGGCAGATACCAGTGCATCTGGGTCTCAAGGTCGCGCAGGTTGACACCACCATCGAGGTAGAAGGCTTCGGCCGGCATGCGGGCGGCCCGGCGCATCCCTACGTCGAACTCATCTTCCATTTCGCCTACGAGTTGCTCGAGTGCATCCTCGACCGTTACCAGACCGACGGTAGATCCATGCTCGTCGACGACGATGGCAAGATGGCGGCGCCGCTCCTGGAATTCGTGCAGCAGATCCAGCACCGGCTTGGTCTCGGGAACAACCAGAATGTCGCGCATGATCTGGCCCAGCAGCAGGCCTCGCGAGGGGCGCGGTCCGGCGGCGGCGCGCGCCAGCGCGAAGTGCGTAAGCCGCGATACGTCCTTCGAGTAGACGACACCGACGATGTGCTCGGGTCCACGCTGGGCGTCGAAGATGGGGATGCGGGAATGCTGCTCGTCCACGATGCGGCCACTCGCCTCCTCCACCGGCATGTTGGAAGGCAGAGAAAAGATGCGCCGGCGCGGCGTCATGATCTCGCGCGCGACGACCGTGTTCAATTCAACGGCTCGGTGAATCAGCGACTCCTGATACGCCGGAAGCAACCCCTGCCGGCGGGTGGCGGTTGCCATCAGCTTGAGTTCGTCGGGCGAATGGACCTGCGCCTCGTCCACGGTCATAGAACGGAAGAGACGCAGTACCAGATTGGCGGAGCCATTTATGAAGAGGACGAAGGGGCGGGTGATCCGGATGAATACCAGCATTGGAGGGGCGACGCCCAGGGCAAGCTGCTCCGGGCGCTGAAGAGCCAGTGCCTTCGGCACCAGCTCGCCGACAATGATCTCCAGGTAGGTGATGCAGGCAAAGGCGAGGACCGCAGCGACGGTGTGCGCAAAGAGCGACGCGTGGGGCAATGCGTGCAATGGACGCTCGAAGAGAGGGGCCACGACTGGCTCTCCAATCCAGCCGAGCGCAAGGCTGGCAACCGTGACACCAAACTGCACGGCGGAAAGGGTGCCGTTCATATGATGGCGCAACTGGGCTACCGCGCGTGCTCCCGGACGCGACTGGGCCAGCAACTGCTCCACGCGAGTCGAACGCAGGCTCACCAGGGCAAGCTCCGCCGCGACGAAAAAGCCATTCACCAGGATCAGACCGATGAGGGCAACGCCGTGGAAGAGTGTCCAATGCAGCATGCAGATAGGGTAAAGCAGCGGCTCCCCACTTCCGCCCGAGCGGGAGGCCGGGCGGCTCCGGGCTCGGCCGGAACGGCAAAATGCCTCAAAATAGACTCTGGGGAACATTTTTCTTGCCTGGCACGTAATAAAACTTGAGCCCGGAGTGTCCCCGGGGAGGATTATTTTGGCGGCAAAGAAGCATAGCCGGTTCTGGTTGTGGAGCACGCTCGGCGCGATCGTCGCGGTGATCGTGCTGGTGACGGCCGTGGTGGCACACAGCACCGGCACGAAGATCGATGGCAGTCGCCTGGCGACTGTGACCCGCATGGACATCGCCAAGAGCGTAGTGGCGACCGGCAAGGTGCAGCCCATCACCAAGGTAGAAGTGAAGTCCAAGGCCAGCGGCATCGTTGAGAAGTGGTACGTAGACGCCAATGCCCGGGTGAAGAAGGGGCAGGTGCTGGCGCAGCTCGACCGTATCGAGATCCTGGCCCAGGTGGAAGCCGCGAAGGCTACCCTGCAGGCAGCCGAGGCCAATGTGAAGACGGCTGAGGCTGACATCAAGCAGGATGAGGTAACGGCCCGCGCTCCGGACCTGCCGATGTATGAAGCAACGCTGCGGCGCAACCAGGAGATGAAAGCTGCGGGCATTGTAAGCCAGCAGGCGCTGGACGATGCGAACCGCGACTATCTTTCGAACCTGAACAAGCAAAAGACCGCGATTGCGACCGTTGCAGTGGATCACGCCAAACTGCAGCAGGCACAGGCGCAAGTCGCCGAGAGCCAGGCAAGCCTGAAGCAGCTCGAAGAGCAGTTGAGCTACACGACGATCGTTTCTCCCATTGACGGGGTGGTTCTGTCACGCGATGTCGAGGTTGGCGATGCGGTCAGTTCCATTCTCGTGCTCGGCTCTACCGCGACCCTGGTGTTTACCTTGGGCGACACTAGCAAGGTGTATGTGGACGGCAAGGTAGACGAGGCGGACATCGCCAATGTCTACATGGGGCAGCCCGCGCGGATACGTATCGAATCGTTTAAGAACCGTGTCTTCTACGGCAAGGTCACGCGCATCGCTCCGCTGGGCGTGGAAAAAGACAACGTGACCACCTTCAACGTGCGCGTCTCTATCGATAATCCGACAGGCGAAATCAAAGCGATGATGACGGCCAATGCCGAGATTCTCATGGACGAGCACAAGCATGCGCTGTCGGTTCCGGAACAGGCGATCAGCTACGACGCCCAGAAGCATGCTTATGTAAACGTCCCTGACCCTAAGGCCAAAGACGGTATGCGCAAAGAACCAGTGACGGTAGGGCTGGCAAACGGGACCAACACAGAGATCACCGGCGGATTAAAAGAGGGCGACAAGGTAGTCCTTCCGCAGTCGTAGAGGGAGAAACGCTATGAAGATGATGACGGCAATACGGGCGGCAGCGCTCACGGCGGCAACACTGGCAATCCCTGCCCTGGCGCTCGCCTCGGACGGGACCTTCGACAAGACCCTGAATGTGAACGGGCCCGTGCAGCTTGAGGTCTCCACCGGGTCGGGTTACGTTCATGTCACCCCCGGCCCGGACAATCAGGTGCACATCATCGGTCATGTACATGCCAACCATGGGTTGATGGGGTCGAGCGATGACCAGGTACAGAAGGTCGTCGACAATCCGCCTATCCAGCAGAGCGGCAATACGATCCGTATCGGCCAGCTACACGAAAGCTGGTTGAATCATGTCTCGATCGACTACGACATCAGCGCGCCGAAAAGCACGCATCTGAAAGCGGAATCCGGTTCAGGCGATATTAAGGCGGTCTCGATGAACGGCGGCGTTCGCCTGGAGACTGGGTCGGGTTCGGTCAATGGCGATGATCTGGGAGGCGACGGTTATCTGCAGACAGGTTCGGGCGATGTCCGCGTGAATTTCTCCAATGGCGGCAATGTCACCGCCGGAGCGGGATCGGGTTCCATCCGGCTGACTGGCGTGAAGGGTGGATTGAAGGCGGAGACTGGCTCAGGTGACATCAGCATTGCGGGGCAGCCGCGCGATAGCTGGAAGATAGAAGCCGGATCTGGCTCGATCGATCTGAACCTCGGCGGAGCAGGATTCACGCTCGATGCCGAGACCGGCTCCGGCTCGGTCCGCACCGATCAGCCGATCAGCATGCAGGGCAGCCTGGACAAGCACCATGTGGTTGGAAATGTGAACGGCGGCGGCCCCACCATCAAAGTGGAAACCGGCTCCGGCAGCATCCGAATTCACTGACTCAGTGCGATTCACAGCAAGAGCCGCGGGGTTCAAGCTCGGCGGCTCATCGCTTTTACACTGAAGGAATGATCGAGCGTCTGCGCCCGCTCCCCTCGCCCGCTGACCTGCGGCTTATCGCGTTCGACCTGGATGGCACGCTGATTGACTCACGCGCCGACCTGGTCGCCAGCGTCAACGCCACCCTGGAACACCTTGGCCGTCATCCGCTGCCTGATGCTGTGATTGCCAGCTACATTGGCAATGGTGTTCAGATGCTGGTGCGCCGGGCGTTGGGCGATCCCGAGCACGAAGAGATCGTCACCGATGCGGTATCATTCTTTCTGGCCTATTACCGCCTTCATAAGCTGGATCACACTTATGTGTATGAGGGAGCGCTGGACGCGATGACGGAGATCGCTCGTTGTATGCCGCATGCGAAGCTCGCCGTGCTCACAAACAAGCCGGTGCGTCCCTCCGAGGAGATCTGCGAGGCATTGCATCTGGCGCCGCACTGCTTCCGCATCTATGGCGGCAACTCCTTTGAGACGAAGAAGCCGGACCCGCTCGGGCTGGAGACGTTGATGCGCGAAGCCAATGCGACTCCCGAACAGACACTCATGGTCGGCGATTCAGACGTGGATGTTCTGACGGCGCGCAACACCGGGGCAAGCGTGATTGGCTGCCGATTCGGGTTGGCTCCTCACTCGCTTGCCGATGCGCCGCCGGACTGCCTCGTGGACCACCCGTCAGAGTGGCTGGAGGCGCTGGGGCTTCCACAGAACGCATAGCCGTGCGGACTCATACAATTGAGTCATGAGTTTATTTACTCGACTGAAGAAAGCGCCGTACAACCCGGATTCCCCGGTGAGTGTACCCGCGGAACCGCTTGTTCCGGAAGCTTCCCTCCCCGAGCCCGAGCTGCCGGAGCGGACTGAGCAGGTCGCGCCAGAGCCATCCATCCCCGCCGGTGCGCCTGGACGCCGCTTCCTTTCGGTTCCCGAAGAGCGCTTCAGCCTCGAGGACACGAACCGCCTTGCCGAAGGGATGGCAGTTGCACGTGAGCAGCGCGACAGCCAATGGCTGCATACATTTCAGGACGCGGCATGGAATGCCTCGGTCGTTCTTCCGCAGGAGCCGGTCTTCATTGGCCCGGATGGCATGCCTTACGTCCGCCTTGAGCTACCGCCGGCAGGCGAAGCGGTGGAGATGAATTGTCTTTCCAACTTATTTGTATCCATGGCGGAGCAAGGACTAGGCGCCGCGTTTTTCAAGAACAATACTGACCCGCCAGAGGCCGCCGAATACGTTATGCCGACGGGTGTGCTGGAATCGCTGCGAGCCTATGGCACGTGGAACGGCGATCCGGAGGACGTTGCCGAGCTTGCCGCGAAGCCACAACAGCAGACCGGAGAAGGCGGGATGCAGAAGACCGACGTGGACGAGGCCCGCCAAGTGATGGTGGGCTCTCCTTCGGAGGGCTATCTGCCCAAACACACGGCGCGACTGCTCTATCGCCATCTGACCGAGGGCTGGAAGATGGAAGACCCTCGCATCGCCCTCGTCATCGATCCGGAAATGACGCCCTCGCGAAACCTGGTGATCGGGCGGAAGTATTCCGAGTTCCCCGACCCGGAAATCGCCGCGCAGGCCGCACGCTTGCTGCTCTGGTATCTGCCGCCGCACCGTTATCTGCTGTTAATGCCGGAGGAGTGGACGACGGAGCAGATGCGACCGCTGCGGGAGCTTTGCTGATTTCCTGACCGTTTTTAGCCAGAGACCAAAACATACATGGACTTCCAGTTAGTCAGTGACTACAAGCCGCGCGGCGACCAGGGCCGCGCCATTGAAGAGATTCTCTCCGGCATGGCCGCCGGCGAGCAGCATCAGACGCTGCTTGGCGTCACCGGCTCGGGCAAGACGTACACCATGGCTAAGGTCATCGAGGAGATGAACCGGCCTGCGCTGATACTCGCCCATAACAAGACACTGGCCGCGCAGCTCTTCCATGAGTTCAAGCAGTTCTTCCCATCGAATGCAGTCGAATATTTCGTCTCCTATTACGACTATTACCAGCCCGAAGCCTACATTCCTTCCGGCGACCTCTACATCGAGAAGGAAGCGACCATCAACGAGGAGCTCGACAAGCTGCGGCTTTCCGCAACGCGCTCTCTCTTTGAGCGGCGGGACGCGATCATTGTCGCCTCGGTGAGTTGTATCTATGGCCTGGGATCGCCGGAAGCCTATTACGGCATGTTGCTGCTGCTGGAGCGCGGGCAGAAGATCAAGCGCGAGGACATCACGCGACGATTGGTCGAGATTCTCTACGAACGCAATGATGGCGACTTCCGCCGCGGAACCTTTCGTGTGCGCGGCGATGTCATCGAGGTATATCCGACGTATGACGAGATGGCGTATCGCATTGAGCTCTTCGGTGACGAGATCGAAGCGCTGTCGCAGATCGATCCGCTTTTCGGCACAGTGCGGCAGAAGTATGCGCGGCTGCCCATCTATCCGAAGAGTCACTATGTGGTGCAGCCGGACCGTAAGCGTTCTGCGATGGATTCAATTCTTGCGGAACTGGAATGGTGGGAGAAGGAGCTCGAAGCTCAGGGCCGGCTGGTAGAGGCGCAGCGTGTGCACCAGCGGACCCGCTTTGATTTGGAGATGATCAAGTCCGTCGGCTACTGCCACGGGATCGAGAATTACTCGCGTCATTTCAGCGGGCGCATGCCGGGCGAGGCGCCGCCTACGCTGCTGGACTACTTTCCGCGCGACTTCCTGCTCTTCATCGATGAGAGCCACGTCACGGTGCCGCAACTGCACGGTATGTGGCATGGCGACCGCTCGCGCAAACAAAACCTGGTGGACTACGGTTTTCGCCTGCCTTCGGCCATGGACAACCGGCCGCTGAAGTTCGACGAGTTTGAGACGCGTACGAACCAGATTCTGTATGTGTCGGCTACGCCGGGGCCGTATGAGCTGACGAAATCGTCAGGGGTGGTGGTGGAGCAGATCATCCGTCCTACGGGCCTGCTTGATCCTCCGGTGGAGATACGTCCGATCAAAGGGCAGATCGATGACCTGCTGGCCGAGATTCGCGCGCGCGCCGCGGTGAACGAGCGCGTGCTGGTGACCACGCTGACGAAGCGCATGGCAGAGGACCTCGCCGGCTACTACACCGAGGTTGGCGTGAAGTGCCGGTACATGCACTCGGAGATCGAGACGCTGGAGCGGGTGCGGCTGCTGCGCGATCTGCGCAGGGGTGAATACGATGTGCTGATCGGCATCAACCTGCTGCGCGAGGGGCTAGACCTGCCTGAGGTATCGCTGGTCGCGATCCTTGACGCAGATAAGGAAGGGTTCCTGCGGTCGCAGGGCTCGCTGATCCAGACGATCGGCCGCGCGGCTCGGAACATCAACGGGCGTGCCATTCTTTACGCCGATAAAATGACCGACTCGATGCGCCGCGCCCTTGATGAAACCGAACGGCGCCGCGAGTTGCAGCAGGCCCACAACGAAGAGAACGGCATCACGCCGGAGTCGATTCTGCGGCCGATCGATATGTCGCTTGCACAGATTCTCAAAGCCGAATACGCGGACCTGACGGAGCAGGACGAGACCACGCCCGAGTTCCAGAACCAGCAGGAACTGAATGCTTTTGTGGCGAAGCTCGAAACGGAGATGCGCGAGGCGGCGAAGAAGTTCGAGTTTGAGAAGGCTGCCAAGCTGCGCGATCGAGTCAAGGAGCTGAAGACGAAGGAATTTCTTTTCGGCTGAAGTGCTGCGTTAGCTGGTCTTTGCTGCAAGGATTTCGATCTTGTGAATCTGCGGATCTCCGGCCAGAAGCTCTTTGGCATTGGCCATCAGTGCCTTCGCGATCTCTCCATTCAGGTGGGCCTCGCGTCCCGACTCATCCTCAAAAGTATCGAAGATACCGAATCTTCCGCCGCCGAGATTGAGGGCATACCAACTGACGGTCGCGGGCTCCGCCTCGGCCAGTTGCCGGGCGGACTTGAGGAAGGCCTCAACCTGATTCTCTTTCCCTGCCCTGGCCTGAACCGTCGCCCAGATTGCGAGCTTAACCATGATGTCACTCCTTTCCACCATCCGACGCCGATTCTGCAACTGGATTACGAAGGAGGTCGGATTTTTTGGTGCGTCCCGATAAGGGCGGGTGTATTGTAGGTGCCGTCCCCCAGTCTGTGCTCTTGACCAGCGTGGGACTTATGGGCCCTCCGGCGTCGGGACTGCGCGGCGCAGTAAAACTTCCGAGGAGGAACGAACAATGCAGTGTCCAGCCTGCTCCACAGAAAACCCGGCCGGCGCGACTTTCTGTCAGCAATGCGGCGCATCGTTGAGCGCGGCCGCTCCCCCACCGGCGGGCGGCTTTACCCAGGTCCCGCAGCCTGCGACGGCGCCTGCAGCGGCAGGCTATGCGCCCGCGCAAAGCGGCCTGTCCGATAACTCAGCCGCCGCGATTGCCTATATCACGATCATTCCGGCGATTCTCTTCCTGGTGATGGAGCCTTACAATCGCAAGCCCTTCGTGCGCTATCACGCGATGCAGTGTATTGGACTGCATGTGTTGTGGTTTGCGGTCTGGATCGTGCTCATGATTCTGGGGATGATCCTTTCGATGGTCCATTTAGGGCTTCTGACATTGATACTCTGGCCTATCTGCTGGATCGGGTTGGTCGTGCTGTGGGTCCTCTGCATTGTGGGCGCCGCCCAGGGCAAGTGGTTCAAGCTGCCTATCATCGGCGACTTTGCACGGAAGCAGGCAGGGGCATAAGTCGTACTCACCGATCAAAAGGCCGGGAGCTTGCTCCCGGCCTTCTGCATTCGGCTTGGACGAAGAGTGAATCAGCAGGCGGACACCCTCCCCCTCCCCCGGTACGGCAGAGCGGCGCAGAAACGGCTTGTTTTCTGGGGCTTAGCGGCAGTGCCGATAGCTAAGTGCGGTATATAAAGGACTTAGGTGCTAAAGATATCCAACCGTTGGACTTAGCAGACGCGAATCCACGTCCCAAAATAGAAAGGCCACCGCAGCGGTGGCTTTCTTGTTTTCATCTCTATTTCCATTGTAGCGAATGGGAGGAATTAACCGGCAGGTTTGTTGTGGATTTAGGATCGGTGGTAACCAGTGAGCCGGTGGACGCTTCGCGTCAAACTTTAACGAGAAAATGCAGGTCCTTCGCTGCGCTCAGGATGACAGTCTGCTCGGCCGCCTCGCGCCGACGTATCTCGCCCACTTCTGCTTTCGCAGAAATGGGGCACCCGGTTGCTGATCCTGATGCTTGCTCGACTACTCCACTTCCTGCCGGGCGCGGTAGCCGTCGCGCGCGACCACGTCGTACTTCAGGCTGTGGTGCTTTTCGTCCTGCATCTGCAGCGGCTTGCCTTCGTTGTCGACTAGTTCCACGCGGATCTTGCGATAGGTGCCGTCTTCTTTTTCATTGGTGGGCCGGTAGCTGATGGCGTATTGGTTACGGATGGCCGAATTGATGTCGCGGAAGATCTCCGGCAGCTCGCCTTCAAACCGGGGGAAGTAGGCGCGGCCACCGGTCATGCTGGCGAAGGTGCGTAACTGATTGTCAGCCTGCAGGTAGTCAATCTCTTTCGGACCGAACATCCCGCTGCGTGCATTCCCGGTCAGACGTGCCACCTGGCCGGTGCTGATGCAGTAGATGGTCACGTTCGGGGTGGACTTGATCTTCTGCATGGTCTTGTCAAGGTTGATTTTGGAGAAGGTATCGAGACCGGTGCCAATGAAAATGATGTATTTGCGACCGTCCACGCGGCTCAGGCGATCTAGCGTTTCGTAAAATGCATCGAAAGTATTGGTTTCACTGAAGCCTGGTATCACCAACGAATTTAAGGACTCATACACCAGCCGCTTGTCCTGGGTGAAGTCCGTCAGGATATGCGTGTGCATATCAAACGTTGCGACGGCAATGTAGTCATCCGGATGCAGTTGCTGCGCAAACGCATAGGTCGCATTTCGCATGTCATAGATGAACCAGTAGTTGTTTGCGGCGAACTCGCAGAGGAGCACGGCGGTGATGGGGGCCTGGACGCGGCCGAAGGAGACGATCGACTGCGGCTTGCCGTCCTCGAAGACACGGAAGTTCTCTTCCTTCAAGTTGGGGACGAACTGGTGGGTCTTCTGCAGAAGCACGCCGACATCGACCGTGACCACCGGGACATTCACTCGCAGCGAGTAGTTCTCCAGCCCGGGAGGATTCTTGACTGTCGGTGGAGGCGGGGGCGGGGGCGGCACATTTTCCGTGGGGTTTTTCTTCGGCAGAGCGATAGCGCCGCTGTCGCCGCCCGGGCCGCCCGATTCCGGCGCGGACTGGTCTGGAGCCTGATTTGGGGTCTGTTGCTGGTTAGTCTGTGGCGGATTGGCCGGTTGTTGATTGGTCTGCTGCTGATTCTGCTGGTTCTGGGGCGGTTGCGGCTCCCCGGGCATCTGGTACTGGCCGTTGTGCTGGGTCTCCTGCGGATCGGACGAGCCGCTTTGAGCGAAGGCGACGCCGGGCGCCGCGGTGAGTCCAATGGCCAGGCAAGCAGATAAAGAGAGACGAGCGAGTCGATGCACGAACAAGGAACCAACCTTTGCAGTCACAATCATAGGGACGGACGCCGCAGCGGAAAGTTGGCGGACAGCGCGCAACCGTCTACTGTTAATGACGTGCCAGCCTACCGTTTTGACGTGTTTGCCGTCCTGTTTTTGCTCCCTATTTTTGTTCCGGCTGCCCTTCCCGCGCAAACGGCACCTCCGGCCAAGGTGCAGGAGCCCATTCCGACAGAGGTGAGGACGCCCCCTCCCCCAGCCACGCCACCCGCCTCCGTGACGGCCGGCATCTTCCCGCTGGATCAGGTCCACCGCGGGCTGCATGGGGTGGCCTACACGGTTTTTGAAGGGGTGCAGCCCTCGGCTGTGGAAGTGGAGATTCTTGGGGTGCTACACAATGCGCTGGGGCCGCGTCAGGACCTGATCCTGGCCCGGCTGGGTGGCAAGGACGCCATCTATACCGGCGTGGTGGCAGGCATGAGCGGCAGCCCGGTCTATATCGACGGCAAACTGGCAGGCGCGCTGGCATTTCGCATCGGGCAGTTCAGCAAAGAGCCGATCGCCGGCATCACGCCCATTCAACAGATGCTGCAAGTGAAGGACATGCCCGGGGGCGGGAGCGCTCCGACGGCGTCCTCCGGCAGTGACATTCGGCCTATCGAGACACCATTGCTGTTCAGCGGCTTTACGCAGCAGGCAGTGGACGCATTTAAGGATCGCTTTACTGCACTGGGAATGACCCCGGTTGTGGGACTGGGCGGCGGATCGAGCACGGAGAAGCAGCCGGAGCCGATCGAGCCGGGCTCCTCGGTAAGCGCGCTGCTGGTGCGCGGCGACATGGAGATTGCGGCCACCTGCACGGCCACTTATGTGGACAAGAACGAGCTGCTGGCTTGCGGACACCCCATCACGCAGTCCGGCACTGTCTCGGTGCCGATGACCAAGGCGGAGGTGGTGACCACGCTTCCCTCTCCGCTGAACGCGTTCAAGATTGTGAACACCACCGAAGAGGTCGGCGCGTTTACTCAGGATCGGCAGACAGCAATCCGCGGGGAGTTCGGCGCAAAAGCAAATATGGTGCCGGTTACGGTGACGTTTCATGGTGCGGACGCGCCGCGCGCGGTGCACTTCGAGGTGGTCGACAGCCCGGAGCTTACGCCGCTGCTGATGCTGACCTCGATCTATCAGTCCATTATGCAGAGCAATCACTATGCCGCGGAAACGACTTACCGCATCCGCGAGCAGGTGCGGCTCGACGGCGTGAAGGATGTCGAGCTGACACGCTTTGCCGCGCCCACCGCGGGAATACCGGCAGCGCTGGGCGCCACGCTTGAGCTGGGCGAGCCGCTGGTGACGCTATACAGCAGCCCGGCGCGACGCGGTGTTCTGCGGGGCGTTTCGCTGGATATCGACGTGCTTCCTGGACGCCAGAGTGTGGAGATTGAAAGCGCGGAGCGCGACGGCGGCGCGGTTCATCCCGGCGATACTGTATCGCTGCGCGCCACACTGCGGCCGTACCGCGGCGCTCCCCGGACGATCAACATCCCGGTAAAGCTGCCGGCGACGCTGCCGCAGGGACCGATTCGGGTGGTGGTGAGCGATGCGGCGACGGTGGACCACATGCTCGATGCACCGCAAAACCATCTCGACATGAGCGAGATGGTTGCCGCGCTGAATCGCACGCATGCCAACGATCGCGTCTATGTGACGATGCTGGCCCCGGAACCGCAGGCGCGCGTCGACGGCCGCACGCTGTCGCAGGTCCCAATCTCCATGGCAAATGTGCTCGACCCGCTGCGGGTGAATCGTTCCCTTACGCTGAATGGCGAATCCGCGGTTGCGGTAACATCTGTCTCCATGGATGCGGTGGTGAGCGGCAACCAGGTTGTGACGCTTCAGGTGGAGTAGAAAACGACTTCCGAGGCAAAGACCGACGGGAGCGCACGAGGAACGATGGCTGAGATTCGAGGGTACGCAACACATGCTGCCGGCGCCGAGCTGCTTACGTACCGGTATGAAGTTGGAGACCTGGGCACCGACGAAGTGGAAGTTCGTATCAGCCATTGCGGCATTTGCCACAGCGATCTGCACCTGATCGATAACGACTGGCAAGTGAGCAAGTATCCGTTTGTGCCGGGGCACGAGATTGTCGGAACCGTTGCCGCGGTGGGCAGTGCGGTGCAGCATCTGAAGCAGGACGATCGTGTCGGGGTGGGTTGGCAGGCCGGCAGTTGCGGCGTCTGCGATTGGTGCCGCCGCGGGAAGGAGAATCTTTGCCCAGAGGCGCAGCCGACCTGCGTCCAGCGGAATGGTGGCTTTGCTGAAGCGATCCGTGTGCCGGCGCGATTCGTCATCTCCATCCCCGAAGCAATCGAGAGCGAGAATGCCGCGCCGCTGCTCTGCGCCGGCATTACGGTCTACACGCCAATGCGCACTTATGGGGTCTCACCCGCATCGCGGGTCGGAGTGGTTGGCATCGGCGGGCTGGGACATCTGGCGCTGCAGTTCGCGCGTGTTTTCGGGGCAGAGGTCACCGCATTCTCGACATCGCCGGCAAAGGAAGAAGAGGCGCGCACGATGGGTGCTCATCATTTCTGCAATTCGCGCGAGAGTAAAGGGATGAAGGCGATGGCCAGTTCGCTCGATCTGATTGTCTCCACAGTGAACGCGGAGCAGGACTGGGCAGCGCTGCTGACAACGCTGCGGCCGGAGGGTGTGTTGTGTCTGCTGGGCGCGCCGCCGCGGCCTCCGCAGATACCAGCGGCGCTGCTCATCACCGCGGCAAGAAGCGTGAGCGGCAGCAATACCGGAAGTCCGCTGCTGATCGCCGAGATGCTCGATGTCGCGGCGCGCCACGGCATCCGCGCAAGGACGGAGCGCTTTCCGATGAGCCGGGTGAACGAGGCGGTGAGCAAGGTTCGCAAAGGCTCGGTACGGTATCGGGCGGTACTGACGAATTAGGACTGCGTTCTCCCTGTAGACTTGAGGCACATGTCACTGCGCGCCCTGAGCCTCTGCTTTCTGCTCTGTACGACTACTCTGCTTGCCGCTCCTCTGAGCTGTCTCGCGCAGGGCACCAAGGTCTGGACTGCATCGCACATGGAGGAGTGGGAGAAGGGACGTCCGCAGGGCGTCGCTATCTCGAGTGACGGCTCGATTGCAGCGGCGCCGGCAGCATCGCTCACCGCGACCACCCCATCCACATACATATGGGCGCTTGCGAGTGACAAGGCAGGAAACGCGTATGCGGCCACTGGCTCGCCCGCGACGGTGCTGCGCATTGCGCGCGACGGCAAAACGACCACTCTGTTCAAGACCAAGGACATGAGCGTCCAGGCAATCGCAGTGGGTGCGGACGGCTCGGTGTACGCGGCCACGCTGCCCGATGGCAAGGTGTATCGGATTCCGGCGAGCGCGACGGAACTCGACGCCGAGAAGGCTGCCGTCGTCTTTGATCCGGCGAAACTGGATGGCGCGAAGCCGGAGACAACGCCGAAGTACATCTGGGATCTCACGTTCGGGCCGGATGGCGACCTCTACATCGCGACCGGCGGACCCGCTGCGGTCTATCGCGTTCGCACACCCGCGGCTGAAGCGCATGCGGAGCGCTTCTTTGCGAGCGATGAGCAGCACATCCGCGCGTTGCTCTTCGAGAAGGACGGCTCGCTGCTGGCCGGCTCGGACGGCGACGGGCTGGTCTATCGCATCGACAAGCAGGGCAAAGGATTCATCCTGTTCAACGCGCCGAAGCGCGAGGTGACGGCGCTGACGGAATCACCGGCGGGACAGATCTATGTGGCGTCTGTGGGTGAGAAGGGCAAGAGCAACCTGCCGCCCCTACCGGTGCAAGGGATTACCACCATGACGGCGACGATCACGATCTCGATGCCCGGGACGGTGCAGGCCTCCAACAACAACGCGCTGGTGCCGGAGGGGTCGGAGATCTACGAGCTGGACCCCAGCGGGGCGGCGCGCAAGCTGTGGGCGCCACACGATGACGTGGTGTATGGGCTGCACTGGACGCCGGAGGGGTTGCTGGCGGCGACCGGCAATCGAGGCCGCATCTATCGGGTGCAGGAGAACGGCGAGTATGCCGACGTTGCGCATCTTGAGGCGTCGCAGGCTACCGGGTTCGCCACCGCTCCGGATGGCGTGTACGTCAGCACCAGCAACGGCGGAAAGCTGTATCGCCTGAGCTCGCAGAGTGCAGCGGGCAGCCTCGAGAGCGAGGTGCAGGATGCCGGCGCGGTC
>DASVAI010000369.1:0-7542 GCA_036376445.1 Acidobacteriaceae bacterium | reverse complement strand
ACCGGACGCGCTGGCGGACCGTGCGGCGGAGCTGCTGGAGAAGACCACCATTGGACACTTCGTGAAGAAGGCACGAGAGGCATTGAAGACGGAGGCGGCCGGCACCTTCCAGGTGGTTCTTTCGAGCACGGCGTCTCACTCCGGCATGCTGAGCCTGGTGCCCTGCCAGCGATTCATGCTGCATGTCGAAGGACAGGTGAGCGCGGATGCGACGGTGCTGGGCATTCCGAAGGAGCTGCTCAAGACCACGACAATCTTCCAGAAAGATATTGACCAGCCGACGCCTAACGCGAAGATATGTACCGGGTAAGTTGAGTTATCCCCCATGTAACGGACCGCAGAGAGATAGCACTATTGCAGGGAGTATTACGATGGCACAGTTCTGTACGCGATGTGGAACGCCCTTAACGCCCGATGTGCGTTTTTGTCCTGCTTGCGGTGGCGCTGTCACCAGCGCGCCGGCTCCGGCTACGCCGGCGCCGCCTCAAGCTGCTTCGTACACTCCCGCGTCCGGCGCCACAACCAGCGATCTGGCTCCCGCCTCCACGGCATGGTCGACGGTCGCAGCGCCTTCTGAGCCTGCGCCGCCACAGAGTTCGCAATTTGCGCCGCTAGCTGCGCCTCCTGCCGCAGGCCAGAGTTGGGGCGGCAGCGCCTCCGCAGGGAACGGATCGGGCAATGGCAGCGATTCGGCAGAGCAAGGATCATTCCAGCCCGTTGCCGTTGCGGCCGCGCCTCCGTCAGCTCAGGGTTGGACGCAGCCGGCTGCAGCGTCGGCACCGAATCCGCAATGGTCCCAACAGGGACAGGCCAATTCGATACCCAGTCAATGGTCACAGGCGCCGAATGCGTTTCCCGCAACTGGATCGATCGGCACATCGGCCCCGCCGCAGCGGCGAAGTTCGCTTCTGCCGAAACTGATTGGGATTGCGCTGATGCTTGTCTTGCTGGTGGGCGTGCTGGTCGTTGGAGGGCTGGTGTATGTGGGCTACAAGGTAAAACAGAAGGCCCACGCCGTAAACCAGAGGTTGTCGCAGCTCGACACGGAGAACCAGTTAGACGGACTTAAGAAAGATATGGACGGACTCGCCAAGGGAACTGGCGGCTCTCCGGATCTCAAGAGCGCCTTGGATGGCCTGAGTGGTCTTACGAAGGAAAGCAGCGCTGGCGGCTTGAAAGGGGCGCTGGCCGGGCTGACGGGCGCGCTCGGCAGAGCGGTCACTCACTCCGACGGCCTGCCCGTGCTCTCCTCTAGCGATCACGTGGTTCCGTGCGGAGCGTCCGCCTTCCCGGCTCAGAGCAAGGCGCGTGTTCCTTTCAAGCCGGGCACGGTGCTTACGACTGCCTGGGGCATCAAGTACGGCGATGTGGAGTCTCGAAACACGATCGACGCGATCGACGACTCGACCGTGAGCACCACGAACGTGACTCCGGAATACAAGAACGACAACGGAAGCATGGCGCGCGCAATGACCATTGCGAATCGTAACTGCAATGGCGACTATCGAGCGACCGACAGCTACATGACAGTAAACTCCACGCGCCTGCCACGGTTGATGCACGATCTGACGCGATTTCGCATGTCCGATAAGTGCTTCCGGGAGATTAAATCCACCGGGCATACGAGCCTTACGTATGTCGATATATGGAATGTGTCCAACGGAGTAAAGCTGACGCATCAGGCCGGCACACTTTCGCGCGTTGAACCGGGCGATGTGAAATACCCGCTGATCGTAAACGATCAGCGAGTGGAGCTGCCAGCCATTCATCTGCGCGGCCCGATGATGGTGCCGGATAAAGATCCGCGCCCGGAAGGCCAGCGGCCAAAGACGAGCGCCGGAGAGCTGTTCGTGCTGGACGACCCGGCCGATCCGCTGGTGCTGAACTGGAGATTGAAAGACCCGCTCTATCACGACGGCAACTTCCGCGTGGAAGTAGTGAAGATCAACTTTCCGGTAGCGAAGCCGGAGAATGTGCTGGAAAAGCAGCTTACGCAAGCAAAGCGCGCAGTGACGTATGGGATCTACTTCGATTTCAACAAGGACACGCTGAAGCCGGAGTCCGCGCCCGTATTGAAAGAGATCGCGGATGCGATGACGCACAATCCAGATTGGAAGCTGACGGTGGAAGGCCACACGGACAATATTGGCGGCGACCCATACAATCTCGATCTCTCAAAGCGGCGCGCTGCCGCGGTGAAGCAGGCTTTGGTGGGCGAATACAACATTGCGGGCGACCGGCTGTTGACCAACGGCTTCGGCGCTTCGCACCCGGTGGCGCCGAATGACACGCTCGAAGGCCGAGCACGCAACCGGCGTGTGGAACTGGTGCGGCAGTAGTGGTTCCCGGCTGGATCCTCCATATGGATCCTCAGGAGCTGTTCGTTGCTGGAACGCCACCTTACGGTCTGTCACTGTCCGATGGTCTTACTCTATTTGCATGAAGGAGCTCTCGCCCCGCGTATTCGGCGTCGGTCTGGATGAGCAGACCCGCTGCGCACACTACCATTCAGCACAGGACGTAATCGCGATCAAGATGCGATGCTGCGGGCGCTACTTCGCCTGCAAGGATTGCCATGCCGCAACCGAGACGCATGCCATGGAAGTGTGGCCGCGCGCGGAGTGGGACCAGCCTGCGGTGCTGTGCGGTGTGTGCCGGAAAGAGATGAGCATCCGCGAGTATCTCGACTGCGGCAACCGCTGTATTGGCTGTGCGGCGGAGTTCAACCCGGGCTGCCGCAATCATTACCACTTCTACTTTGAGACCAACGCCTCGGAACGCAAGTGATGATGCTCAGCGCGAGTGTGCTTCAATGAAGGCGCCAACAATGCGCGCCGTCTCTTCGACGAACCTGCGGTCCTCACTGCCGAACGCAGCGGGCTGATGACTGTCGATATCGATCTCGCCTGTGACCTTTCCATGCACATAGATAGGCGCGACGATCTCGGACTTTGTCTCGATCGAGCAGGCAAGATAGCGCGGATCGGAGCTCACGTCGTCAACCACAACCGTTTCGCCGGATGCCACGGCTGCGCCGCAAATTCCCTGCGTGACCGGGATGCGAACGTGGGGGGTGGGTGCGCCCGCGAACGGACCGAGCACCAGCATCTGGGGCTCCTCCGGGTCGAGCATGTAGAACCCGGTCCAGTTGTAGGCGCTGAGGCGTTGAGAGATGGATGTGACAATAGCGTTCTGCAGCGAGTCGAGCGAGGTCGCTGTCTGTGCGAGGCGGCGGAATTCCACCAGGAGTTCCTGACGATCCTTCTCCAATTGCTTTTGTTCCATCGCTCTCCATTGTTGACGATCGCGGCGAAAGTGCAAAGTGATTCGCAGGTCAGGCGACCGCCGGCCCCAGCTTGCGCGTCCTAGCGAACGTATGCCCGAAGGCGATCAGCCCCTGCCCGTGACTTCTTCTGCCCCGCCGGATTTCCTGCCGGAAGCGGTGGAGTGCTATACCGGCGTGCTTCAGTCGCTCAGGGAAGCACAGATTCCGCATGCGATCGCAGGGGCTTTTGCTCTGCATCAGCATACGGGAATCTGGCGAGCGACAAAGGACCTCGACGTATTTCTCGAGGCGAAGTCCATTCCAGAAACTCTGCTGCGGCTGCAGCGGTTGGGCTTCACAACACGCATCGAGGATCCGGTGTGGCTGGCAAAGGCATGGCGTGGCGAGTATTTCGTCGACCTGATTACGGCGCTGGGGAACGCTGTGTTGATTGTGGATGAGAACTGGCTGGCCAGAACGAAGCAGTGTGATTTCCTTGGCATCTCCTGCCCAGTGCTGCAGCCGGAGGAGATGATCGCGTCGAAGGTGTTCGTCTCGCGCAGAGAGCGCTTCGATGGCGCGGACATAGCGCACCTGATTCGCGCATGCGGGCGAAGCATGGACTGGAAGCGGCTGCAATGGCTGCTTGCGGAGCACTGGGAGCTGCTGCTCTGGGCGCTTACCTTCTTCGCATATGTGTACCCTGCGCATCTTGATGTTGTTCCGCAGAACGTGTGGACGGATCTGCTGGAGCGGCTTGAGCAGCGCGTGAAGGACCACAAGAAGGACGGCCCCTTCCGCGGAACGCTGATCGATCCGTTGATGTTTCGTATTGATGCAGCGGAGTGGGGTGAGCCCGATCTGTATCGTGAGTTCCGCGAACGCTATCTTGCTTCGCGAGTGAAGGAGTGACCGATGAGAGTGGCGGCGGTGGCCGACGTGCACTTCAAAGCGCACGAACGCGAGGCAAGCATTCGTGAACTGCTGCCGGTGAATGACTTGGCTGACGTGCTGGTGCTGGCCGGCGACCTGACCAACCACGGGCTGCCGGAGGAGATGAAGACCTGTCTCGCGATTCTGGAACACGTCACGATCCCAATCGTGGCCGTGCTGGGGAATCACGATCATGAGAGCGGGCACCAGGATGAGTTGGCCGGCATGGTGCGTGTCGCAGGGATTCATCTGCTGGACGGCAACTGCTACGAGCAGGATGGTGTTGGCTTCGCCGGCACGAAGGGCTTTTGCGGCGGCTTCTCGCCCTATGAGCTCATGCCATTCGGCGAATCGGGGATCAAGC
This sequence comes from Acidobacteriaceae bacterium, assembly GCA_036376445.1. GTDB lineage: Bacteria > Acidobacteriota > Terriglobia > Terriglobales > Acidobacteriaceae > KBS-83. The sequence continues at coordinate 2,980 of DASVAI010000369.1, read as the reverse complement.
ATTTTGTAGAGATAGCCGAACGCGAGGCGATCAAGCTGGATTATGGGCTGGCGCAGCTGCATACGCCGGTAAAGATTGCGGTGACCCATTACTCGCCGATTCTGGAGACGGTGCTTGGCGAGCCTGAGCCTCTCTTCCCTTTTCTTGGCAGTTCGCGCCTGGAGAAGGCGCTGCGCCGTCACGAGCCGGACCTGGTGCTGCATGGTCACGCGCATCACGGATCGTTTACCGCGGAGACGAAATCGGGCGTGAAGGTCTGCAATGTGGCACTGCCCATATTGCGGAAGCGCGGCGAACCGCATCCCTTCATCTGTTTCACCGTTTGATGCGCGGTCAGGGGTGATCCCGCGAAGTCCAAAACATGGATGAAGACGAATGGACATCGGCTGCGTCCGGCGCAGCAGTCGCATCATCCAACACCCAGATTCGTATGGAAGGAAAACAGAAAATGACGCAACAGTCCAAACTCGGCGGCCGCTTCACATTACCTGGCGCATCCACCGTCGTGAACCGCATCGGCTATGGCGCAATGCAGCTAGCCGGCCCGCATGTATTCGGTCCGCCGCGTGATCCCGACAGCGCCATCGCGGTGCTGCGCGAGGCCATGGCATCCGGCGTGGACCACATCGATACCAGCGACTTCTACGGTCCTCACGTCACCAATCAGCTCATCCGCCAGGCGCTCCATCCTTACCCGGACAGCCTCGTGATCGTCACCAAGGTAGGTGCGCGCCGCGGCGCGGATGCGTCCTGGATCCCCGCGCTCTCCCGGCAGGAACTCATCGACGCCGTCCACGACAATCTGCACAATCTCGCGCTCGATGTTCTCGACGTCGTGAACTTGCGGGTGGGCGGCATCCAGGAGCCCACCGACGGGTCGATCGAAGAGCCGCTGACCGTCCTCGCCGAGCTCAAGCAGCACGGACTCATTCGCCATCTCGGGCTCAGCAACGTCACACCCGCGCAGTTGGCGGAGGCGCAGCGCATCACGCCGATCGTCTGTATCCAGAACTTCTATAACGTGGCGAACCGCCGCGATGACGCCTTCATCGACAATCTGGCCGCGCAGGGCATCGCGTACGTGCCGTTCTTCCCGCTGGGCGGATTCTCCCCGCTGCAGTCCACCGTGCTGAACGACACCGCCGCTTCACTGAACGCGACCCCGATGCAGGTCGCGCTCGCGTGGCTCCTGCATCGCGCGCCAAACATTCTGCTGATCCCGGGCACGTCCTCGCTCACACATCTGCGCGAGAACCTGCAGGCCACGACCCTCGAGCTTCCACCGGAAACACTCGCGCAACTGGACGCAATCCACACGGAAGCAGCCAGAGAGAAGACACCGGCGTAATCAGGAGCGCCGGCGCGCTTCGCCCGTACAATCTAGCCATGCCGACCCGTCTGCCACAGCCTGCGCGCGCTGTGGTCCTCACCATCAGCGATTCACGCACCCGCGGTGATCGCCCGGACCTCTCCGGGCCCGCGGTCGCCGCATCGCTCCAGGCAGCAGGCTTCGCCGTGGACGGCCCGCACCTCGTCCCGGACGAGCAACCGCTCATTGAAGCCGCGCTCCGCACGCACGCCACACACGCGCCTCTCATCGTCACCACAGGCGGCACCGGCATCGCGCCGCGCGACGTCACACCCGAGGCCACTCGCGCCGTCTGCGCCCGCATCCTCGATGGTTTTGCCGAGCGCATGCGTGCCGCTGGAGCGCGCCGCACGGCCCTTGCCGCCCTCAGCCGCGGCATCTCCGGCACCTGCGGCCGCGCGCTTATCGTGAACCTGCCCGGAAGTCCGGAGGGCGCCGTGACTTCGCTCGAAGCCGTGCTCAACCTCATCCCCCACGCGCTGGCGCTGCTCAGCGGCGCAGATCCCCACACCGAAACAGCACACGCCCAGCCTGAGGGAGTTCCGCGCGCGTGAGCAAGTTCCTTACGAAGTGGATCGCTCGCTACAAGGGTTTCGTTCTCGGCGTTCTCGGACCGCTTGGCCTCTGGGGCGCGCTGCTCGCTGGTGCCGTTGACTCAGGCACCCTTCCCATTCCGATGGACGCGCTCATCGCCACCTGGGCCTGGACCGACCACCGTCGGGCCTGGCTTTACGTCGTGATGGCGGCGGCTGGTTCGGCCATCGGCGGCCTCATCCCGTTCCTGCTCGGCCGTGCCGGCGGCGAGATCTTCCTGCTGCGCCACATCGATCGCGCCCGCTACGAAGCCATGATGGCTCGCTTCGAAAAGCAGGAGTTCCTCGCGATGGCCATCCCCTCGGCGTTGCCGCCGCCAACGCCCTGGAAGGCATTCGTCTTCGGCGCCGGCGTCTTCGAGATGAAGATCTGGCAGTTCATGCTCGCGGTGTTCGTGGGGCGCGCCGTCCGCTTCGGCGTTGAAGCCATCCTCACCATTAAATACGGCCCGCAGATCATCAATGTCCTCGGCGACCTCTTCAAGCACCACCTCATCGCCACGATCGCCGTGCTCTGCATGCTGCTCGGGGGTCTGCTCTTATGGGCGCGCTGGAAAAAGCGGAGATCCCCGTCGCCCTTGCAATAGAAAAAGCCCGGCAATTCGCCGGGCTTCTTCTTGTCCGTTCTCCAGCTTTTAAGCAATAGCCGGCTTCGCGGCGGCGTCCTTGGCCGTCTTCACCAGCGCGGTGAATGCGGCGGCATCGTTCACGGCCAGGTCAGCCAGGATCTTGCGGTCCAGTTCCACGCCGGCCCGCTTCAGGCCGTTGATCAACTGCGAATAGCTGGTGCCATTCTGCCGGGCGGCGGCGGAGATGCGCACGATCCACAGCGAGCGGAACTGGCGCTTCTTCTGCCGGCGGCCGACATAGGCAAACTTCAGGCCGCGCTCGACGGCTTCCGGCGCCGCCTGGTAGAGCTTCGATTTGGTCAGGAAATAGCCGCTTGCCCTCTTCAGAATCTTTTTCCGGCGGGCAAGCCGTTTGGTTCCACGTTTTACGCGGGGCATCTCGTTGGTTC
>DASVAI010000364.1:0-6195 GCA_036376445.1 Acidobacteriaceae bacterium | reverse complement strand
CCGTCAAGGATGCCGTCACCATCCCCGTCATCGGCAACGGCGACATCCGCACGCCGGAAGATGCCGCCGTAATGGTCGCGCGTACCGGCTGCGACGCCGTGATGATCGGCCGCGCCGCCCCGGCCAATCCGTGGATCTTCCGCCAGATCGCGCAGTACACCGCGACCGGCCGCTACGACGTGCCGACCGAGCAGGACCGTTACCGCATGATCCGCACCTACTTCACCATGCTGCTTGAGGAAGGCCACTGGCACACCGGCGGCTCTGACGAGAAGAACGCCGAAGCTGCCAAGGCCTGCCGCGAAGGCGCCGGAAAAATGAAGCAGTTCGCCTCCTGGTTCACCCACGGCGTACCCGGCGGCGCCGCCCTGCGCAAAACAATCTACGAAGCCCGCACCGGCCCTGCCATCCTCGATGCGGTGGAACAGTTTTTCGAGAAGCGCTTCAGCGGCAGCGCTGCGGCGGATTCAAGCGACGAGCGGATGGAATCCTTCGCCCTTCAGGAAGGCTGAACCGTTTCGCTGCGTTTCCTCCAGATCACGTCCACCGAGCGCCGCCAGTCCTCGCCCACCGCGATCAGGTTCCACTCAACCTCCGGACTCAGGTAGCGCAGCACCGTTTCGGTCGCGGGATGAATCCGCAGCGCCGGCGCAATCAGATACAGCAGCGGCGACGTATTCGCCAGACGGATTCCCGCAAAGTATCCGTTACGTGTGAACTCATTCGCGCCATCCATGCTGCGCAGTTGTGATGTCCGATGGACGCGGATCCAGTAGTCTAGCCCCTGCAGCACCATGTGCATGTCTTCATCCGCCTTGAGCTCCACCACCGCGAGCCGGCCGCTGCGGTTCACCGCCAGCAGATCCAGCATCCCGCGGTCCCGAGCCGCAAACGCTGGCACCTGCCGATACACAGGAGCAGCGAGCAAGGTGTGATCGATCTCCGGCAGCGCCGCAAAAAGCCGTGACTCCATCCACCGCTCCGGCTGCATGCGATACAGCGGATCGCGCGCGCTGCCCTCGTTATGCCGGCTCTCAAAGAGCCGAGCCGTGAGTGCTCGCAGCATCGGCGCGGTCTCGGGCGTCAGCTCGGTCTCGCTCGGCCCTGCGCCGAAGGTGATGCGATCCTTCCGCTGGAACGATCCCGGCGCGAGCCCATGCTGCACGCGCGCAAACTCCAGCCCACACAATCCGAGCCCCACCACAGAAGCGCTGTGAACATGCTGCTCCACTCGATCGCGTGCCGCTTCCGGCACCATCGCCATCACCTGCGCGATCCCCGCCTGCAGCCGCTCCAGCGCGGCCGCGCGATCGAAGCTCTGCATCAGACGCATCTCCAGGTTGCCGTTCCGTCCGGTCTCCACCGGACGCAGCTCCCCGCCACGCACATCGTGTTCGTACAGCTCCCACTTTGCCTGCGCATTGCCCAGCCAGCCCATGCGCGACTGCGTAACCGCCGCCTGCCCCTCCGGCACAATCACCCGCAGCCCTTCCACATGCCGGCGATCTCCCACGCGCTCCCGGCAACGGCTCAGCCACAGCAGCCCGAGCGTCAGCACGCCATCCATCGTCGCCTGCGACTCCTCCGGATTCACGGCGATCACCGCCCACGCCGTCTGCCCGCGGGTCAGCAGCCCCCGCGCATATGCCGGACCGAAGCTGTGCCCCAGGTCCATCGAGCTGCTCAACGACTCGATCTTCCAGTCGCCGAAGGCCCCGGCCAGCACGTGCTCAAGCTGTCTCAGATAGCGCGAGCGGATCGCCGCGCGTGTCGAAGGTGTACGCTGGTCACGATCCGCCATCAGATGTAACATTTGTGGCTTCGTGTGTCCAAAGCGGCGCACCTGCAACCGCAGCGCGTCCTTCCGCACATCCAATCCGGTCACGGTGCGAACGATGTTGCGCTCCTCCGACCACAACTGCAGCACGCAGCGCCCATGCTCGGCGGAGAGCGCATACCGCGCCTCGCGCATGTCGAAGAGCACGCGACCGTCCTCCAGCACCGCCGCGCCGGGATGCTCCGCCAGAAAGGACTCCAGCTCCTGCGCCAGCGTCTCCGGACTCAGATCTGTAACGATGGGAGGCATCTATTTCAGCAAGTGTGCGGCAGGCCAGGACAAACGGAAAATGCCATCAAAGGGGAATGTCCGCTGACAATGAAGCGGTCAGCTATATGGTCCTCGGCGCTTCACCACCTAGGCCGACTCGCTGACTTGCTAGTTGAGCGACACAGCGCGGGCGTGCGCCAGATGATGGCGGCTGTGCCAGGCATAGCGCAACACCACCTGGTCCACGCGCTCCCGCCCGTTTTCCGGATGGTTGTAGCCCTTTGCCCAATCCGCATCTTTCAGCGAGCGCAACAGCGTCACCATCCGGAGATGCACCCCATCGATCACGGCGAGAGACGGCCCAACTGGCAGCGTGGTCGCGTCCACCAGGTTTGCCCAGGCCGCCTCATCATACGGCTTCACCGTCGGCCACTCTTCCGTCAACGCCATCCGCAGCCGCCCGGCAGCCTGCGAATGACTGTCCGCAACGTGATGCGCCAGTTGCCGCAGCGTCCAGCCGCCGGGCCGATATGGCCGCTCCAGTCCTGCATCGCCGCGCGACTCTACCTCCTGGCGGAAAAGCCGCGGAAACGACTCGAGGACCGCGATCGCTTCCCTGCGCTCGTCCGCGGTCACCTGCGCGGGTATGGTGAACCGCCCTACCGGATAGCGCTGTTGCTCCAGTGCTTGCTCTGCTGTGCTCATGCCGTGACCATAGCACGGAAGCTCCACGGCATTTCTGCTCCAGCCCGCGCGGCCCTGAAGCCTACAATCGAGATAGATCATCCAATCAACAGACATGAGCCATCAGCCTACAAACATCCCATCCGTAGCGCCGCCGGAGCATCGCCGCTACTTTTTCGATACCTTCGGCATCACGGAGCGCCTGCTCGAGCGCTGCCTTGGCGAGGCGCTCTCCGCCGGCGGTGATTACGCCGATCTTTACTTCGAATCGATAGCCTCAACCTCCATCGGCCTCGATGAGTCGCTGATCAAGTCTGCCAGCCAGGGCATGAGCGCCGGCTGCGGTGTGCGCGTCGTCGCAGGCGAGCGCACAGGCTACGCCTACACCGACGATCTCTCGGCCGACCGCCTGCTCCGCGCCGCACGCACGGCTGCACTGATCGCCAGCGGCCCGGCCAAGGAGCCGGTGAAGGGCTTTCGTGATCATCCCCAGCAGGATCTCTATCCCGTGCTTTCTCTCGAAGGCAACGACGGCATCAGCGCCAAGCTCGATCTGCTGATTCGCGCCGACAAGGCGGCCCGCGCCGCCGATCCGCGCATCGTGCAGGTGCGTGCCGGCTTCTCCGACGAAGTACGCCGCATCCTCGTCGCCGGCTCTGACGGCACCTTTGCCTCGGACACGCAGCCCCTCGCGCGTTTCAACGTCTTCGTCATCGCCAAGGAGAGCACAAACACCGCGCGCGGCAGCGCGGGCGGCGGTGGACGGGTCGAGCTCGACTACTTCCAAACCGAGAAGACTCCCGAGCACTTCGCCAAGGAAGCCGTGCGACAGGCAATTCTGCAACTCAACGCTGTCGCCGCGCCGGCGGGCGAAATGGAAGTCGTGCTCGGGCCCGGCTGGCCCGGCGTGCTGCTGCATGAGGCTGTCGGCCATGGCCTTGAAGCGGACTTCAATCGCAAAGGCACCTCTGCATTCTCCGGACTGATCGGCCAGCCTGTGGCGTCATCCAAGGTCACGGTTGTCGATAACGGACGCATGCCCAATCGCCGTGGCTCTCTCAACGTGGACGACGAGGGTTCGCCCACGCAGGAGACGGTGCTCATCGAGAACGGGATACTCAAGGGCTACATGAGCGACAAGCTCTCGTCGCGGCTGATGGGCATCCCGGAGACCGGCAATTGTCGCCGTGAAAGTTACCAGGCTGTGCCCATGCCGCGCATGACCAACACCTACATGCTCGCAGGTGAGGACGCGCCCGAAGATATCCTGCGCTCCGTGAAGCGCGGCCTCTACGCCGTGAACTTCGGCGGCGGGCAGGTGGACATCACCAACGGCAAATTCGTCTTCTCCGCCAGCGAGGCGTACCTCATCGAAGATGGCAGGATCACCGCGCCGGTCAAGGACGCGACGCTCATCGGCAACGGCCCCGAAGCGCTGAAGTACGTCTCGATGGTCGGCCACGATCTGCGCCTCGACGAAGGCATCGGTACCTGCGGCAAGGAAGGACAGAGCGTGCCGGTCGGCGTCGGCATGCCCACCGTGAAGCTCGATCGCATGATCGTCGGCGGGACGAGCCGCGGATGATCGAAACACTCAGCAATTCTCAGCAGCAACTCACCTCTGCTCTGGCAACGCAACTTGTCGAGCAGGCCCTCGCGGCCGGTGCTACAGATGCCGAGGTCATCCTCTACGAAGGCGATGAGTTCGAAGCGCTCGTCCGCAAGGGCGAGGTCGAGCGGCTGAAGGAATCCGGCTCACGGGCAGCCGGCCTGCGCGTCTTCGTCGGCGCGCGCGCCGCATCCACATCGACCAGCAACCTGACACCTGCCGGACTGGAGCGGCTTGTCCGCGGCGCGCTCGATCTCGCCCGCGTCACCTCGGAGGATCCATTCGCCGGCCTGCCCGATCCGGCGAGCTTCGGCCAGCTCACCGGCGATCTTCGCCTCTACTCGGACGACGTCGCCGAGCTGCCTGCCGCCAATCGCATCGCGTTCGCGCGCCGAGCCGATGCCGCCTGCTTTACTGCCGATCCGCGCATCACCAACACGCGGGGCGGCTCCTACGACTCCGGCTCCGGACACAAGGTACTCGCCAACTCGCGCGGCTTCGCCGGCGAGTACCGCCGCTCCATCTGCTCCATCTCCGCAAGCCCGATTGCGCAATCAGCCGACGGCCAGATGCAGCGCGACTACTGGTACTCGAGCGCGCGCTCGGCTGCGGCGCTCGAATCTCCTGAATCCATCGGCGCAGAAGCCGCGCGCCGCACACTGCGTCGCCTGGGCGGGCGCTCTGTGCCCACACAGCAAGTGCCGGTCGTCTTCTCGCCCGAGGTGGCGCGCTCCATCGTCGGCCACATCTTCGAAGCGGCAAACGGCTCGCTCATCTATCACCAGTCCTCGTTCTTCGCCGGCAAACTTGGCGAGCAGGTCGCCAGTCCGGAGCTCACCATCATCGACGACGGCACGCTCGTCGGCGGCTTCGGCACATCGCCATTCGACGGCGAGGGACTGCCCACACGTCGCACCGTGATCGTCGATCGCGGCGTGCTCAGGAATTACCTGCTCAACACCTACATGGCGCGCAAGCTCAACATGGAATCCACCGGGAACGCCTCGCGAGGCCTCGCCGGCGCGCCCGGCATTGGTGGGGGAAATCTCCTCCTCGAATCCGCGTCGCCATTCGCGCCCGCCGCAATTCTCGCCGATATCAAAAGCGGATTTTACGTAACCGAGCTTATCGGACAGGGCGTCAACATGGTCACTGGCGACTACTCGCGCGGCGCGTCCGGCCTCTGGATCGAGAACGGCGAGCTCACCTACCCCGTCGAAGGCGTGACCATCGCCGGCAATCTCCGTGAGATCTTCCACAACATCTCCGCCGTAGGTGACGATCTGGTCTTCCGCAGTTCGGTCGCATCTCCAACGCTGCGGATCAACGGCATGACGATCGCGGGCGTATAAGCGCCACTGCTTAGGCCGATGTCTCCCAGAGAGCCGCGGAGTAGGCGGGCACCTCCAACGCCGTAGGCCCCTTCAGCTTTGCGATGTGAACGTCTTCTTTCGAATCAAGCGATGATGCCGTGAGAACCCGCTGTTCCGACGCCGCAGCCTTGATGTGTTGCGATCGCAAATGCAATGGTGAAGCGGTCTTATTCACCACGGCGAGCAGAACAGTATCACCCTGGCGCGCCGCATAGGCGTTCACTCCGTCCGATACTTCGCTCACCGATGCATTCACAAACGTAGCGCCGGCGAATTGCTGTGCGAGCAGCATGCCGTAGTACTCAGGCCGCAGCTTCGTGGCGTTCGGCTCGCCGGTAATAGGCGCATAGTAGCCTTCACCGCCGCCGTGCAGGTTCACCCCGGCGCAACCCGACTGCGCCAGAAGCAGCAGATAATCCGCCGCCCACAATGCGGATGCAAACGCGTCGCTCACGCCGGGCTGGCCGCCGTGATAGCAGGTG
>DASVAI010000361.1:0-6087 GCA_036376445.1 Acidobacteriaceae bacterium | reverse complement strand
GATCTTCGCTATCCACTGCCGACATATCGAGCTCCGCAATCTTGATTTCCCTGCCCGTTTGTCTATCCCGCAAATCGCCGGGCGACCGATTGGGCAGCTGTTCTCCGATCATTTGCACCAGCCTGCCAGGATCTCCGGCAGGGGCAGCACCGTGGCGCTGGGCACCTGTTCCAGAGCGCTGGCCGGCATGGAATCGAACATGGCGGTCTCCGGTTCCTGAACGATCGAAGAGCCGCCATAGGCGTGCACTACCATCAGGCCGGATGTGCCATCGTCCAGCAAACCGGTGAGAATGACGCCGATCACACGACGGTTATAGGATGCCGCCGCCGACCGGAACAGGGGATCGATGGCCGGCCTGTGGAGGTTCTCACGTGGCCCCTGAATGACGCGGATGAGGTCTTCTTCCAATCATGTGGTAGTTCGGCCGTGCGACATAGACGTGTCCGGGCTGGATGGGCTCGCCGGCAGCCGGGTGGGAGACATCGAGCCGGCCGGCGCGTTCCAGAATGCGGGGAAGAAGACCGCCCGGATGACCTGAAGTGTGGACACCGATTGGCACGGCCGCATCGAGATTTGACGGCAAGTCGGCCAGCAAGCTGCAGCGCTTCGATTCCGCCGGCGGAGATGGGCCACTGAGGGAAGTCCTCAACCGATTGGGATGTCCAGCGCTACATTTGAGATACCTTGCGCATCTCACTCACCGCGCGGGTTGCAGTGATTGCATTCTCGTCGCGAATCGGGGTTGAGCGCTGGTGAAAGATTATGAACGTGAATGCGAGGTGGGGGTTGTAAGCTCGTCGCGCAGGTTTTTCGCTCTTCCCCGGGGAATCCGGATATGGCTTCTTCCAAGAGAAATCGCAAAGCAAATCAGACCGTAGAAGCAGAGGGCGCCGGCGACATGCCGGAGAAGCGGACTGCGAAGAGTGAAGGGGAGAACACGCGGCAGTTTCACATTGTCGGCATTGGCGCATCAGCCGAGGGGCTGGAAGCGTTCACAACGTTTCTCAACGCCGTTTCGCCGAAGCTGGGCATGGCATTCGTGCTGGTGCCACATCTTGACCCGTATCACAAGAGCGCGCTGACGCAGATCCTCGCCCGCTCTACTTCGATGCCCGTGCTCCAGGTGCGGAACGAGATGCGGGTGGAGCCGGACCACGTCTATATCGTTCCCCCGAACTGCGACCTGACTATTCAGGACGGGGCGCTTCGCATCAGCGATCGCGCGCAGCCGCGCTCGGTAAACACCACGGTGGACATCTTTCTGCGCTCGCTGGCTACCGAATCGGGCCCCTATGCAATTGGCGTGATTCTTTCCGGCACCGCCTCTGATGGAACGCTGGGAATGACTGCGATCAAGAGCGAGGGTGGGATCACCTTTGCTCAGGACATCCGCACCGCCAAATACGAAGGCATGCCTGCCAGCGCCATTGCCGCTGGATGTGTAGACATGGTGATGCCACCCGAGGAGATTGCCCGGGAGCTTGAGCGTATCGCCCGGCATCCGCTGATAGCAGGCTCCCAACCGAGAGCGATCGAAGAAGGGGCCGCCGATACATACATGGCACAGATTTTCCGGCTGCTGCGCCGGGTGAACAAGGTGGATTTTTCCGAGTACAAGCGGCCGACCATTAACCGGCGGATCCAGCGCCGTATGGTTTTGCATCGCATCGAGAAGCTGGGTGACTATGTTGCGCTGATGCACCGCGACCGCCAGGAAGTCAACGCGCTCTATCAGGATCTGCTGATCAACGTAACCAGTTTCTTCCGCAATCCGGAAGCATTTGAAGCTCTCAAGCAGAACATCTATCCGGCGATTCTTGCAGCGCGCGGCTCCTCCCATGCCCCCATACGCATCTGGGTGCCCGGTTGCTCTACGGGTGAGGAAGCGTATTCGCAGGCGATCACGCTGCTGGAGTTTCTCGGCGAAGAACGAACGGAGGTTCCGATTCAGATCTTCGGTACGGACCTGAGCGACGCGGCGATCCAGCGCGCGCGCGCGGGAATCTACAGGGAAGTGATCGAGGCCGATGTCAGTCCAGTGCGGCTTCGCAGGTTCTTTCACAAAACCGATACCGGATATCAGATCAGCAAGACCATTGGCGACCTCTGCGTGTTTTCCACGCAGAACGTCTTCAACGATCCTCCCTTCTCCCACATCCACCTGGTCAGTTGCCGCAACGTGATGATCTACCTCAGCGAGTCGCTGCAGAAGAAGGTGATTCCCATCTTTCACTATGCTTTGAACCCAAGCGGCTTCCTGATGATCGGCACCACGGAAGGCCTGCTGGGCGCTGGCTCCGAACTGTTTGAACTGGTCGACAAGAAGCAGAAGATTTACCAGAAGAGACTCGTCTCGACGCCAGTCACCTTCGGCTTCTCCGTCGGACATCCGGAACCGGAAGCTCAGGGAGTGGAACCGCCGCCGCCGCCCCCGAGGCAGACCGAAGCCACGAAGGTGCCGCTGGAAATGCAGCGGGAGGCCGACCGCCTGCTGCTGGCCCGCTATTCTCCACCGGCCGTGGTGATTAACGAGCACCTCGAGATAGTGCAGAGCCGCGGGCGTACGGGCTCCTTTCTGGAACTGCCTGCGGGAAAGGCCAGCCTGAACCTGTTGAAGATGGCCCGGCCCGGTCTTCTGTTTGAATTACAGAGTGCGCTCGAGGAAGCGCGGAGAAGCGGCTCGGAGACGAAACGGGAGAACGTCCACGTCGAAGACGAGAACGGCACAAAACTGACGAACGTGCGGGTGATTCCGTTTCGTACGCCGGTCCAGGAACACAACAGCTTCCTCACGGTGTTCGAGCCGGTCCTTCCAGAACCGGGCGCGCCTCGGCTGCCGCTGCCTTCTGAGCAGCCGGAGAAGGACAAGCAGATTGCGCACCTGAAGCAGGAACTGGCGGCGACCAAGGAATATCTGCAGTCGATCATCGAATCGCAGGAGGCCACCAACGAGGAACTGCAATCGGCAAACGAGGAGATCCAGTCCGGCAATGAGGAGCTGCAGAGCACCAATGAAGAGCTGCAGACCTCGAAAGAAGAGCTGGAATCCGCGAACGAAGAGCTGCACACGGTCAACGAAGAGATGCAGCATCGCAACGAATTGCTGACCAAGCTGAACAACGACCTGACTAATCTGCTCAACAGCATCAACCTGGCGACGGTGATGATCGGGCCGGACCTGAGCGTGCGGCGGTTCACGCCGCAGGCGACCGCCATCCTGGGCTTGATGCCAAGCGATGTGGGCCGGCCGATTCCGCGGCTGAAGCTGAAGATTGATGCCGCCAGCCTGGAACAGAGAATGCTGGACGTGATCCAGGAAGTGCAGGCCAAGCAGTACGACGTGCAGGACCTCGAAGGCAAGCGGTTCCGGCTGCGTATTACCCCTTACCGCACGCTGGACAATCGGATTGAAGGCGTGGTGCTGACGATTGTCGACATTGGCGACGAGGGCGGACCCAATGGGGCGGCCGCGGCCTCCGCGAAGAAAAAAGCAGCCACCCGGACAAAGCGCGGGTAGTCGAGCAGGAGCGTTGCGGAAGACCCCCCGCGTCCCGCCTCACCGCGCTCTGGAGTACGATATAACTATCCAGTTAATCAGTTCCGGAGTTCGATTCTATGGCAGCGACAAGCAAAAGCCGGGAGCGCGCAGATGACACGCGGCGGAAAATTCTTCGCGCCGCGGTGCGCGAGTTCAGCACGCATGGGCTCTCCGGCGCGCGCACAGACGCCATCGCGCGCTCGGCCAAGGTGAACAAGGCACTGCTCTATTACTACTTCCGGAACAAGCAGGGGCTTTATGAAGCGGCGCTTCAGGAAGTCTCTGCGGAAGTGGTGAAGAACTCACTGGCCGCGCTCGATCCTTCTTACAGCGCGGGAGAACGGCTGCTGCGCTCGGCGCTCTATCACTTCGACCGCATCCTGACCCAGCGTGAGTTCCAGAGCCTGATGCAGCAGGAGATGGTGCGCTTTCGCCGAGGTGAAGCCGGGTTCCACTTCTTTCGCGCGGTATTCAAGCCGCTGCTGCACAAACTGCAGGAGGCTGTCGTGGAAGGCATCCGCTCCGGCGAGTTGTGCGACGGCGATCCACTGCAGGTGATGTATTCGATGTTCGGCGCGAACGTGTTCTATTTCCTGAGCGCGCCGCTGATACAACTTGCGCTGCCATTCCGGCCGATGGCGCCCCGCGCGCTGAAGCTGCGGCGTGAAGCGGCGGTGCGCTTCCTGGGCAACGCTCTGTTCACAGACCGCGCACACGGCGCCCGGCTGGCGGCGCGTGTTCTGGCTGATCTGCCCATGCCTAAGGTCAAGGGCATGGCGGAGTTCAAGGCATTTCCAATCCGGAGAAGACAGATATGAATGCCCGCAACCGGATCTTTGTGATTCTCGGCATCCTGTTTGTGATTTCGCTTTGCTGGTACTTTTTCACCGCCAATCGATCGCAGGACCTGCAACTGATCGGCACAGTAGACGCGAACGAGGTGATCGTGAGCTCGCGCATTCCTGGACGAATTGAAAAGCTCACGGTAGATGAAGGCGACAGCGTTCAGCCAGGCCAGTTGATTGCCACCATTCAGAGCGACGACCTGGCGGCAGCGCGCAATGCAGCGGCTGCGACGGCTACGGGCCAGCGTTATCTGGTGCAGCAGGCGCGGGACACGGAGCGTCAGCTTGGCGGCAGCACAACGAGTCAGGTGGCAAACGCGGAGGCACAGCTCTACGCCGCGCAGGCCACGCTTGTGCAGGCGCAGGCGCAACTCGAACATCAGAACGCGGATACTTCGCGCGCGGTGGCGCTGGCCGCGCAGGGCGTAGTGAGCCAGCAATCGCGCGATGAGCAGGTGACCGCTCTGGATGCCGCGAAAGCTGCGGTAGACACGGCGAGGCATAACGTGACGGCGGCGGCCGCGGCGGTGAAGGTCGCCAAAGCGAACACCGCGCAGGCGGCGGCGCAGGCCCAGGCAGTGGCGGCAAGCCGCAGTGAGGTGAAGAATGCGCAGGCGCTGCTGGAGCAGGCGCAGGTGCAGCTTGGGTATGCCCAGGTGCTTTCGCCGATTGCGGGCAAAGTGAATGTGCGCGCGGCGCGGCAGGGCGAAGTGGTGTCGGCGGGTACGCCGATTGTCACCATCACAGATCTGACGCAGACCTGGGTCTATGCGCCGCTGCCGGAAACGCAGGCAGACACGGTGCAGTTGGGCGACAGCCTGCGCGTGGTGATGCCGAGCGGCGCCACGCTCCAGGGAAAGGTGATCGCCAAGTCTGCGGAGGCTGATTTTGCAACACAGCGAGACGTGAGCCGCCGTAAGCGCGATATTGAAACCGTGCGGCTGAAGCTGCTCATCGACAATCCCGGTATGCGCTATGTGCCCGGCATGCTGGCCGCGGTCTACATTCCCAAGGACAAGCTGGTCCAGCGATGAGCGCGGCGATTTCGGTGGAGAACATCGTCAAGCGCTATGGCGACTTTGAAGCGGTTGCCGACATCACGTTCCAGGTGGAGGAGGGCGAGATCTTCGGACTACTCGGGCCGAATGGCGCGGGCAAGAGCACTCTGATCCGTATGATGACGACGCTGACGCCGTCCACGTCGGGACGCGCCGTGATCGGCGGCCACGATGTGGCGCGCGAACCGGACGCAGTGCGGCGCACGATCGGCGTCATCCCGCAGGCGCTCACCAGCGACATCGATCTGACGGTGGAGGAGAACCTTTCCATCTACGCGAAGCTTTACGAGGTGCCGCGGGCGGAGCGCGAGCGCAATATCGAAGGGCTGCTGAAGGCCGTGGACCTGCTGAAATGGCGCAACGCCCAGACGAAGACCCTCTCCGGCGGAATGCGGCGGCGGCTGGAGATTGCGCGCGGGCTGGTGCACAATCCGCGGATCTTTTTTCTGGACGAGCCGACGACCGGGCTCGACCCGGTGTCGCGCGTGGCGGTATGGGAGATGCTGAACGAGCTGAAGACCACGCGCCACCTGACCATGCTGATCACCACGCACTATATGGATGAGGCGGACCGGCTCTGCGATCGCATCGCCATTGTGGATCATGGAAAGCTGGTGGCGCTGGACACGCCGATGGCGCTGAA
>DASVAI010000357.1:0-27604 GCA_036376445.1 Acidobacteriaceae bacterium | reverse complement strand
ATAACCAGGACCCTGCCTGCGAGCTGCACTACGTGCCGAACAAGCCGGAGAAGATCAACACCGAATATGCGCTGTCGAACTCCTTCGGATTCGGCGGAACGAACGGCTCGCTGATCTTCAAACGCTGGACGGAATAGTCGCTCTCACTGCACGCCGGAAGCCAACACTGCCGGGGACCGCTCGGTCCCGGCGGGCTCCTTCTTTGGCGCCATGTACGACCTGTAGACCGAGATGTGAAAGCAGGACTGCTGGAACTCCTCCTCCACATCGATCTTGCCCGCGGTTTGCAACGGCAGCAGGTAGGCGCGCATCCATGCGACCTCGGACGCAGTGAGCCCCTTCTTTGCGATGTCCACGGCCTCGCCTGTGAGATGCGGTGACGCAACGTCACCTTCAGCCGGCGCTGCGTTGCCGTTGACGCGCCGCAAGTGATGCTGAAATTCAATGGTCCGCACCGCCGAGTTCACCTGCAGCGGCTTGTGGAAGCGCTCGTAGTGCACGCGGGCAAGATCGCTGAGGAAGTGCCCCGTCCATACGCGGCAATAGCGGCGGTTCGCCGGCAGCCGGCTGTCCACGTGCATTGAGGCGAGTGCCGGCAGCGCCACCAGCTTCCCTGCGCGACGCAGCGTCTCCAGGTCGTCATTGTCTTTCACGCGCAGGATGCCGTCCTGCTCCGCGCGCTCGTTTTGCCGTACAAGCGACTCGTGGCTGCCGCGCAGCGGCGGCAGGTTCATGGCGGCCAGCGGTACCTCCGGCACGTTTACTGAGGCTGATTCCGAATCATCCTCGGTGTCTTCATCACGCGCCACCCGCGCCGTTTCGGTGCGTGCCGCTTCGCGCACGGCTTCTGTTCCGTGTTTGCGGGCACGGCGCAGCGCACGGGCCGTATGCGGGTGCACATGGCGCTTTCGTGCGCGCGCGGATCGATGATGCCGCACTGTCGCTGGTTTCGCCGCCGTGGAAGCATGCTGATGCTTATGCCAGGCAGCGAGTGCCACGCACGGCAGAAAGAACAGGCCAAGGCAGAGAAGCGCAGCGACGGCCGCGCATTGACGACAACAAGGATGAAGACAGCGCATGCCCCGGGAGACAGGTGCGCGAAGAATGCCAGAGGTCTTCATCCTATCGCCGCGATTCGATGCGGCGAAGTGCCCAGTCGGATACGTGCCTCATGCGGATTTCGCTGACCTGAGATTCGTAATCGCAGCCGCTACGAACCGAACGCCGCCGCCCCGGCTTCCGCGACAGCGTGGTCCTGCTCGCCCGAACCGCCGCTGACGCCGACAGCGCCCACTACCTTGCCGCCCTTCTTCAGCGGGATTCCGCCTGCGAAGATCATTACCTTGCCGCCGTTCGACGCGTGAATGCCGAAGAACTGGTTGCCGGATTGCGAATTCTCCGCCAGCGCCTTGGTCGTGATATCGAACGCGCGCGACGTCCACGCTTTATTGATCGAGATATTCACGGAGCCCATCCAGGCCCCGTCCATGCGGACATGCGCCACCAGGTTGCCGCCCTCATCCGCGACCGCGATGTTCATCGGCTGCCCGATCTCCTTGGCCTTCTTCTCCGCTGCCGCGATCACGCGGCGCGCTGCATCCAGCGTTACTTCACTCGCCATATTGTTCTGCCTTTCCGCTCATTAGTAGGCGGCACAGTCGCCAACCCCTACACTACGATGCCCTAACTATGTGCGCACGCGATAGACGGTGCAATCTTCCGCGCTCGAACCTATACGGTCCGCGAGGCGATCGCTTGCGTCCATAGCCACGGTCGCGCTCCATACCTGTTGCAGAAACGGTGCGCGGTCGAGCGCGTCGTGCAGTTCGTGATTGATGTAGATGACCGTCGCGTCACGAGGCTGCGCCGCGAGCGCGGCTTCCAGGTTGCGCAGCACCTGCTCCAGCACCGGGCGGCAAAACGGGTGATACAGATAGACCACCAGCGGCCCGGAAGGAAACCGATAGGAAGCAGCGTCTTCCAGAAAAATACTCATCGGGGCTATGCGGCCTTCCCTGCGCTGAAGGCGCGCGGCGGCATAGCGTTTGACGTTTTCCACCGCAATGCTGTGGAGCCGCGGCGCAATCTCGACCCCGACGGCACGCACAAATGGATACTGTGAAGCCAGCAACACGGCGCGTCCCTTGCCGCAGCCCAGATCAATAAACGTGGACTCGCACTGCAGCGGCTCAGGCACGTGGGCCATCACGCGATGAAAGACCGAGGGCCCGATGCCGTAGTAGGCCGTGTTCCAGCGGTCGCTGGGACTGCCCGTTTTCAGATCGAGGCCCCACACGAGTCCGCTGGTATCGACGCCGTATTTCCGATCGAACTCATGCTCGGCCGTCGGCAGCCACGTCGTTGCTTCGGTACGCGAAGCTGTCCGATGAAGCTTTGCGTTCAGGCGATCGCGCGCTGTGCGCACGGCCGCGCCCCAGCCATGGTTCGCGACCATCTGCCGTACCGCGCGCGCTGTGTGCCTGGCGTGCATTGCTGTGTCCATATTGCATGGCAGAGAGGCGCGAATGGTTGACTTTTGCGCGCGCGGAGCCCGATTGGGTAACCAGGTAATCGCTACGTTAAGCAGTTCATCAATAGTGAATGGAAAGATGCCTGCTTTCTTATATTTAACGTGACATGCAGGCAAGAGTATGACAAAACTTCCATTACACAAGTACTATTTTCACGAACTGGGCCACCCCGGAAAGTGTAGTCCCCCGTAAGGGGTTAACCATACCGTCTGCCGTGGTTTCGCTTTGTGATTTCCACGCTGCGTGGGATTCTCCAGTCACGCGCAGTCATACAGCAGCATTTGAAGTATGGGAGGCACCACATGAAGTCTTTTGTCGTCACGCTGGCGGTGGCCGCGGCGTCGGCTACCTGTCTTGCCCAATGCCAAAGCAATCGAATTGCCCTCGACCAGGAACTGCATGATGCCGGCACCACGATGGTGGCTACGGTGGAATCAGCGCATCCGGTTCCCGATTCCTCATTCCATCTCGACGGCATCGACTACGTCGTGCACGTGGACCGCGTCATCAAGGGACGCATGATCACGACTGATGTTGTCCACATCTTCAGCGAGAACAGCCCGACCAAGTTCCCGATGCAGGCCGGAAAGCAGTACCTGCTCTTCGTTCATCGCAACTACAACGACTACGAAGTCGACAACTGCGGCAATTCCGGTCTCCTGCAGGCTGCAAACATCGACAGCGTCTCCAAGCTGAAGGAATACGCGAAGAAGGAGTAGCACGCGTCGCGGCCCGCAGAACTGCTGTTCTTTGAATTCTTCAGGCTAATCGAGTTGGGTAGTCGAACAAAGGCGTCCGCGCAGGGCGCCTTTGTTGTGTCTGCCTGCGTTTAGTGCACGCGCTCGTGCCGGTAGCCGGCCGCCGTCAGTGCTTCGGCGATCGCTGCAATGTGTGCGGCGCCGCGCGTCTCCAGCGTGATCTCGATCACCGTATCGCCGAGGTTCACTCCGTAGTAGGAACGATTGTGGCTGGTCTGCACGATGTTCGCTTCGCACTCGGTGAGGATGCGGGTGAGCTGGTGCAGCGATCCCGGCCGGTCCAGCAGGTACACGCGGATACGCAGCAGGCGACCATCCTTCGCCAGGCCGCGCTCGATGATCCGCGAGAGCAGCGTCACGTCAATGTTGCCGCCACAGACCAGCGCCACCGTCTTCTCGGCCTGCAGATGAGTCTTACCCTGCAGCAGCGCAGCGAGCGCGGCAGCGCCGGCGCCTTCGGCAAGTGTCTTCTCCTTCTCGAGCAGCACCAGGATGGCGCTCGAGATCTCTTCTTCATCGACCGTCACGATCTCGTCGACATAGCGCCTGACCAGCGGAAACGTGCGCTCGCCGGCGCGGCGCACGGCAATGCCATCCGCAATTGTGGCCTGCGCTGGCAGTGTGACAGGAGCGCCTGTCTCAATCGCGCGCAGCATTGATGCGAGCCGCTCTGTCTGAACACCGACAATGCGCACATCGGAACGCGTCTCCTTCACCGCGCACGCCACGCCGCCGATGAGCCCGCCACCGCCGATCGGCACCACAATCGCTTCCACGTCCGGAAGCTGCTCCATGATTTCAAGCCCGAGCGTCCCCTGTCCGGCAATCACCTCATCGTCATCGAAGGGATGAATAAAGGTGAGTCCCTTTTCATGCTGCAGGCGGGTTGCCTCATCACAGGCCTCGTCGTAGTTCGCGCCATGCAGGATGACCTCCGCACCGAAGCCACGCGTCGCCGAAACCTTCACCAGCGGGGTAGGCTGCGGCATCACGATCCGCGAGCGAATCCCCAATCGCGCCGCATGAAAGGCTACGCCCTGCGCATGATTCCCGGCGCTCGCCGCGATCACCCCACGCTCCCGCTCGTCCGGCGTAAGCTGCAACAGTCGGTTGAGCGCCCCACGTTCTTTGAACGCGCCGGTGCGCTGCAGGTTTTCGAGCTTCAGGTAAATGGGATGACCGGCCAGTTCGGAGAGGTCATGCGATATCTGGCAGGGAGAATAGTAGAGCACATCGCGGATGCGCTCCCGGGCAGCCGCGATACTCGCAGGTGTAACCATGTTGGATGTTTCATTATATTGGCAGCGGTCCACTCGGCTGGGCGTGATGCACGGCCATGTACGTCAGCTACAAACATCGAGGCCTCCCATTGCGGGAGGCCTCTGTTCTGAAAGACTTGTTGTTATTGAAGCAGGGTGCCGTTCTCCGGCTCGATCTTGGCCTCCTCCGGCGGGATGACGACTGCGGCCGCCACCTTGTCCTCCGGCTCCAGGTTCAGCAGCTTCACGCCTTGTGTCGAGCGGCCCGCTGCGCGGATCGTGTTCGTGTCGATGCGGATGATCTTGCCGTATTGGCTGATCACCATCAGCTCCGAAGACTCGTCGACAAGCTGGATGGATGTGACCTTGCCGTTGCGCGCGGTGGTCTTCAGATTGATGACACCCTTGCCGCCGCGTGTCTGCAGGCGGTATGCGTCCACATCCGTGCGCTTACCGAACCCCTGGGTCGTAACCGAAAGTATGAGGCATGCGCACGCGCCGCCGTCGCCATTCTTCTTCCGCTCCTTCGGCGTGACCGCGAGTCCGACGACGTAGTCCCTCTTACCGAGATCGATGCCGCGAACGCCATAAGCCGGCCGGCCCATGGAGCGAACATCGTTCTCGTCGAAGCGGATCGCCATGCCCTCATACGTCGCCAGAAAAACTACGTCGGTCCCGTTGGTAATGCGGACGCCGATGAGCTCGTCTTCCGGCTCAATGCCGATCGCGATAATGCCGCGCGACATCACGTTCGAGAAGTCCTTGAGCGGAGTGCGCTTCACCGTGCCGTTACGCGTCGCGAAGAGGATGAACTTGCCCTCTTCGGTAAGATCGCGCACGCCCAGGATGGTGCGCACAGTCTCGCCAGGCTGCAGGTTTAGCAGGCTGGCGATGGACTTGCCCTTGCCCGCGGCGCCGACGTCGGGAATCTCGTACACCTTCAGCCAGTAAACGCGGCCCGTGTTGGTGAAGCAAAGCAGGTAAGCGTGCGTCGATTCAATGATGAGCTGCGAGACGAAGTCTTCCTCGCGCGTCTTCATGCCCAACCGGCCCGTGCCGCCGCGCCGCTGCTGGCGGTAGGTGGAAATCGGCGTGCGCTTCAGGTAGCCGGAATGCGACACCGTAACGGCCACCTGTTCGTCGGCAATCAGATCTTCAAGCTGCAGCTCCGCCGTCTCGTCCAGGATTTGCGTCTTGCGTTCATCCCCGAAGTCCTTCCGGATCTGCTCCAGCTCCTTCACGATCACCGAGCGCAGCTTCCTTTCCGAGCCTAGGATCGATTCGTACTCGGCGATATTGTCGCGCACCTGTTTGAGCTCGTTAAGCAGCTCGTCGATCGAGAGCTGCGTCAGGCGATAGAGCTGCAGTTCGAGGATGGCGTCGATCTGTCGATAGCTCAGGATCAGAGTCGCTGTCGCTTGTTTCGCCATGTCGATGCCGTACTTCTTCGCATCGAGCGATACGCCCTTCAGCTCAGCGCCGCGCAACTGGATTTTAGTGCCGGAGAAGAAGCGGAACAGGTTCTCGCGAGCATCCGCGCGCGATGAAGACCCGCGGATGATCTTGATCACGTTGTCGAGGTGGTCGAGCGCGATCTGGTAGCCGAGCAGGATGTGCTCACGCTCCCGCGCCTTGCGCAGCAGGTACGCGGTGCGGCGGCGCACCACGTCGACGCGATGGTCGATGAAGTGACGGATCGCATCGGGCAGCGGCAGTTCCCGCGGTTGGCCGTTGACTACCGCGAGGAAGATCATCGAGAAGCTCTCCTGCATCTGCGTGTGCTTGTAGAGCTGGTTCAGCACGATCTGCGCCTCAGCGCCGCGCTTCAGCCCAATCACGATCCGCATGCCGTCGCGATCACTCTCGTCCCGGAACTCGTCACGCGCTATGTCGGTGATCACTCCATCGTTCACCAGGTCGGCGATGCGCTCGATGAGCTTCATCTTGTTCACCTGATAGGGAATCTCGGTGACGATGATTGCCTGGCGGCCCCCGGAAATGTTCTCGATCTTGCAGGTCGCGCGCATTAGGAAACGGCCCCGTCCGGTACGGTACGCCTCGGGAATACCTGACTTGCCGTAAATGGAGCCGCCGGTCGGGAAGTCCGGCCCCTTTACGTGCTTCAGAACCTCGACCAGACCCGCCTGCGGATTATTCACGAGCTCGATGGTCGCGTTGACGATCTCGGTCAGGTTATGCGGCGGAATGTTGGTGGCCATGCCGACGGCGATGCCGTTCGAGCCATTGACGATAAGGTTCGGGATGCGCGAAGGCAGCACCGCCGGTTCCAGCGTGCTCTCGTCATAGTTCGGCACCATGTCGACCGTATCCATGTCGATATCAGCGAGCATTTCGCCCGCGATCTTCATCATGCGGGCTTCGGTATACCGCATGGCCGCCGGGGGATCGCCATCCACGGAGCCGAAGTTTCCCTGGCCATCGATCATGGGATAGCGCAGACTGAAGGGCTGTGCCAGGCGCACCATCGTGTCGTAGATGGCTGTGTCGCCATGCGGATGGTATTGTCCCATCGCCTGGCCCACCACCTTGGCGCATTTGGTGTACTTCTTGTTGTGCTGCAGCCCCATCTCGTGCATCGTGTATAGGATGCGGCGATGCACGGGCTTGAAGCCGTCGCGCACGTCGGGCAGCGCACGACCGATGATGACCGACATCGAGTAGTCGAGATACGAGCGGCGCATCTCCTCTTCAATGTTGATCGGCACCAAGTTGGCGGCTCCGGGACCAGTGGGCGGCGTGGACCCGTCCCCGCTGTTGCCGTTCGGACCGCCGAGGGGAAGCTGTGGATTCTGATCGTCTGCCATAGATAGGAAGAGCCGTTCCCGTCACCGGAAATCCGTGCCTCGAACGCCCGTTGAAGGCGCGCGAGGATCAATCGGCTCAATCTCTATTTTAGCAAGGAATGGCGCACAATTTCGGGTCATTCGTGTGGTTCAAGCGGAGATTTTTCTGTAGCTTACGGAAGCGTCGGCAGCGCAATGGTCATCGTTGCCTGTAGCACAACCATTGCAACTACTGCCCAACGGAAAATACGTCCATTCCGGGTCTCCAGGGCGTCGGCGAAGACACCTCCGATGAATGTCAGCAGAAACGGCAGCGCCCACAGCCAGGGCTGGCCGAAGACCCCGGTCGTGATCAGCGGCAGGAAGCAAAGCGCAATCAGCAGCGGAGCGGTGTTGCCGAAGTAGCGGGAGCGACGCGTGGCCAGATACAGCAGCGCAGCGGCTGCGGAAGCAATGGCGACGCCGGCGTTCTGGAACGAGAACAGATGCGCGCGCGCCGGCATTGTGCTGATGCCCAGCCTGCCCGCTCCTGAGCGGAAGAAGTACGTCACCGCATCGGGATGAAATGCGTAGGCGGCAAAGAGCAGAACAAAGGCGCCAACCGTCCCGGCGATCATCACCATGGGGACGGCGCTGCGATTGCGTTCCGCCAGATAGAGCATGAAGACGAAGGCCAGCGGCAGCGTCAGCAGCAGCGCCGCAGAATGCGACGCTGCCACCAGCGCCAGCGCCATCGCCAGCAGCACGATGCGCGGCCGCCACTTGCGGCGTGGTCCCTGCATGGCGTGCGCCACCCCAACGGCCGTATAAATCGCCGCGAAAATTCCCAATGCCGCCGTGATCTCCGCATTGGGCCGAGCGCCGGCAGCAACGATTGCGGGCGAGACGCAGTAGAAGGCCAGCGCGACAAATCCGCCGGCATTGCCATAGAGCCGCCGCGTGACCCACCAAAGCGCACCACCCAGCAGCAATGCAGCCATGGTGAATGGCAGCCGCAACAGCAGCCGGACAAAGTTCAGCTCATGCCGCATCTCCCAGGTGCTGGTGTCGGCCCCCTGTCCGGCCACCATGCGCTGCAGCGTGAGCGGCAGGCCCGCCATGCGATAGGCCAGCACGCCGTCATGAATATTGCCGCAGGTGGTGAAGTAGCCGGCGATGGGCGAAGGCCGTTCCCACATTTCGCGGCCACAGCGAGCGTACTGATAGTCGTTCTCGGTCAGCGGAGTGCGCCCGATGCGCCACAGGCATTGTCCGAGCAAAAGCAGCAGCAGCAGCGCCGCCATCTTCTGCGGACGATCGAACCGAAACCGGCGCAGGTGGTGGTGGGAGTCTGTCTTTGCGCCGGAAATCTCACTCGCGGGAGCGGGCATTTCGGCTGTGGGAATGATGTCTGAGGGCATGAGACTGCGTCCCCAACAGTGTACCGGACGCTTCGCGGACGCCCTCAGCGCGAGGCAGCCTCCATGGCGCGGCGCAGATGCCCATGAGCATCGCGCAGTAGCGCCTCCGCCTGCTCGCGGCTCAGTCCATGCGCATGCATTAGAACCGCCGCCTTGATTGATCCGGCATCCTTCAGCAGGGCGGCCGCACGATCGCGCGGCAGGCCGGTGAGTTCCACAACGATCCGCTCCGCCCGATCCAGCAGCTTCTCATTGGTGGGCTGCACGTTGACCATCAGGTTGCCATAGACCGTACCGAGCCGGATCATTGCCCCGGTCGAGAGCATGTTCAGCACCAGCTTGGTCGCGGTGCCTGCACGCAGGCGTGTCGATCCGGTGATCACCTCCGGACCCACCGCCGGCGTGATCGCGATCTGCGCCGCGCGCGCTACTTCCGAATCCGGCACGCAGCTTACTCCGATGGTGACCGCGCCGAGCGAGCGCGCATACTCCATCCCGCCGAGCACGTAGGGCGTGCGGCCGCTTGCCGCAATGCCGGCGAGCACGTCCTTCGCGGTAAACCCGTGAGCCCGCAGGTCGCTGGCGCCCAGTTCCGCGGAGTCTTCCGCGCCTTCGATGGAATGCCGCAGCGCGTAATCGCCTCCAGCGATGTATCCCTGCACCAGCGAAGAAGGCACATTGAAGGTCGGCGGGCACTCCGATGCATCCAGCACGCCAAGCCGTCCCGATGTGCCGGCGCCGACATAAAACAAGCGTCCGCCGCCCTCCGGATCCAGGGCTGCGGCAATCGCATCCACGGCGCGCGCAATGGATGGAATCTCGCGCTCGACCGCATCCGCCACCTCGCGATCGGCGGCATTCATCACCTGCAGCATCTCGGTTGTCGAAAGCTCATCGATGCGCTCGCTCGGCTTGTAGCGCGATTCCGTGAGTAGCGTGCCGAGAGCGGAAGTGGAGAGATTCGTTTCAGGCATGGGCATCGTGATGGTATCGCAACAGGCGTGGGAACCAGAATGGGTACTGGAATTCGGCGTTCTGCTCTTGACCCAAATGCGTCTCACAGAGTGTTCTGAAGAAACAAGGACCACAGCACGAGAGGACCGTTACACATGAGCACCGCACCCACGACACCCGAGAAATACCTGGTCGCCTTCGTCATTCAGGGCGACACGATGTTCAAGATCACGGCCGATAACATCATCCAGGCCACGGGTGGCGCGGCGAATCTTGCTTCCTTCGACGGCGTTGCCAAACTAAAAGCCGCAGCTGCGCTGGTGGAGCTCACCAACCAGCACAACGAGCGACCTGAGGAGCTGCGTCAGATGGCGCGCGAGATGGCGGGCGAAGGCATGCGGCTGCTGGCTCGCGCCGGCGCGGGCGGCCGCGTGGTGGTCAGCGCGCAGCAGTCCACATCCTCTCCAGGCTCTTCGGTGGTCGGGCCTGTTCCTGTCGAAGTCAATCTCGCGTAGCTTTCGGCAGATAGTAGACTCACCAAAGAACTACAGCAGCGCAGCCGGGCGCGGTGGATGCCGCATGCTCGGCCTTTGCTGCGCATCAGGCTTTTCGGCTGCGCCGGCACACGGCGTAGCATGCCTCTTTTCTGCCCGGACACATCACTCACGGGGATGAACGCGCATGCCGCTTTGGAACGAGATCGAAGGACAGACACTCGACGGATTCACGCTGCGCAAACTGCTGCGCAGCGAAGGCCGCACCGCCTGGTTTTCTACGGAAGACCCTGCCGGAGCACCCGGAGTGCTGAGCGTCTTCGAGGCGCTGAATGATGAAGATGCCGTCGAAGCGCGGCTGCAGGCGGCCGCGCGCGTTGCTCATCCGAATCTGCTCGCCATCCGCAAGACAGGACGCGGGCGGCTCGAAGACGAGTCCCTCGTATACGCGCTGATGGAACCCTTCGATCAGACGCTCGCCGAAGTACTGCGTGATCGCAGCCTTGCCCCGGACGAGGCGCGCGAGGTCGCGGGCAGCCTGCTGACCGCGCTCGAATCGGTCGAGGCTGCCGGCCTGTATCACGGCCATGTCGACGCCTCGGGTGTGCTCGGCGTCGGCGACAGCATCAAACTGCGCAGCGACTGCCTAACGACGCTCCGGACAGAGAGCGATGCACCGGCGTTGGCCGCGCTGCTCTACAACGCGCTGACCAAACGCCGCTATTCCAGCGAACGCGACGCGTTGCAGCTTCCAGCGCCCTTTGCCACGCTGGTGCGCGCCGGCGTAGCGCCCAACGGGTCGCTTGCTGCGATGCGCCGCGTGCTGAACGGTCCGGTGGAGTCCCCAGCCGAAGTTTCCGCTCCAGCGCGCCCGCCCGCTTCGGCGCCCCGCGCCTCGTCGGTTCCAGCAGGTGGCGCGGGCCGGCCGCGCCGGCGGCCCGGTATTACGATTGCCGCCCTCGTCATCATGATTGTCGTGCTCGGCATCGCCTGGTACGCATTTAAGCGGCCTGCCGGCCACAGGCCGATCAGTGGAGAAGCAGCGCCTCCCCCAACATCGCATCAGCCGACGGCTGCAGTTCCTCCCAATGCGGCGCCGGTGGGCGACGCCGCCGGTGCGATGGGCGCGCCAGAAACCGTGAAACCTCCGGCGAAACCTTCGGCGGCTCCAGCCGCGTCTGCAACTCCTGCAGCAGGCAGCGAGCGCAGTGTGTGGCATGTCGTTGTCTACACGTATAACGGCGAGAAGAGCGCGCAGCAAAGTGCCGCCGAGCTTGGCCGGCGCTTTCCGCAACTGCAACCGCAGGTCTTCTCTCCCAGCAGTCATGGTCCCTACCTGGTGACGCTTGGAGGCGGCATGACCCGCCAGCAAGCCTTTACGCGCCGCGAAGCCGCGATCGCCGCCGGGCTGCCCAAAGACACCTACATGCAGAATTTTCGAAAGTAGATGCCTGCGGTTCTCCGGTTGATACACTCCGGGTTGTGAGGCGCAACAGCGATAACGACCCGGAGCGACTGGTCTCTGCAACGCGCGGCGAGGAAGACAGCTCCTTCGAGCTGAAGTTGCGGCCCCGCCGTCTGGCCGAGTTCATTGGTCAGACCAAAGCGAAGGAGCAACTGGCCATTGCGCTTGAGGCCGCGAAGAGCCGAGGCGAAGCGCTCGATCATGTGCTGCTCTTCGGCCCGCCGGGACTGGGCAAGACCACGCTCGCATCGATCATTGCGAACGAGCTGGACGTTGGGTTTCAACAGACTTCCGGGCCCGCACTGCAGATTCAAGGCGATCTCACGGCCATTCTCACGAATCTTCGCGAACGCCAGGTGCTCTTCCTGGACGAGATCCATCGCCTGCAGCCGGTGCTCGAAGAGAAGCTCTATACCGCGCTCGAGGATTACAAGCTGGACATCATTATCGGCCAGGGGCCGGCGGCACGAACACACGTCATGGACATCAAGCCGTTCACGTTCGTGGCCGCCACTACGCGTCCGGGCCTGCTTTCGTCACCGCTACGGTCACGATTCGGCATCCTGCTGCGACTGGAGTTCTACACCGAGGAGGAGCTCCGCTTCGTAGTCGAGCGCTCGGCGGAGGTCCTGCAGGTTCCGATCGATAGCGACGGCGCAGCGGAAATCGCTCTGCGCTCCCGGGGCACGCCGCGCATTGCCAACCGGCTGCTGCGCCGGGTGCGCGACTATGCCCAGGTGCGCGGAAGTGGCGCCATCGACCGCCCCACCGCGCAGGCGGCGCTCAAGATGCTGGAAGTGGATGCGCATGGTTTTGACGAATTGGACCGGCGCCTGCTGCTCACCATTATCCAGAAATACGACGGCGGGCCAGTGGGTCTGAATACATTGGCCGCAACGCTGGCCGAAGAGGAAGACGCGCTCGAAGAGGTGTACGAGCCGTTCTTGATCCAGATTGGCTTTCTGGACCGGACACCCCGTGGGCGGGTGGCCACGCGGCTGGCCTATGAGCATTTCAATCTGCCGTTGCCGCGCAAGGCGAATCTGCTATTCTGATTTCGCACGCTGGGGTTGATTCCAAAGCCCATCTTCCGATCGATGCGCCAAGACGCGCCCGCCTCTAAGCTCTGAGGCAATCACATTCAAATCAAGCAGTATCGATTGCTCGCTATGGGAGGCGGCAGCCTTGTATATTCTTCCGAGTCGTACCTCGCGTCGCTGTATCCGCCTCGCCTGCAGTTTGCTCGCGCTCGTCGTCGCAGCCATCGCATGCCACGGTCAATCCAATTCGCCGGTCAGCATCACAATTTACGACCGCACCCGTGTCGATGCATGGAACTGGTTCGCCGCCCCGCCCAAAACCGAGACCTATGGCTATGTCGAATCGCTCGTCCGTATCGCAGTCGCGCAGCGCATTCGTCAATGGGACTGGATGCTGGAACTCTCACAGCCTGCGGTACTGGGCCTGCCTGATGATGCCGTCTCTCCTGTGACCGCGCAGGGCCAGCTCGGCCTCGGCGGTACTTACTTTGCCTCGAACGGCAACAACTCCAATCCAGCCGCGGCTTTCTTCAAGCAGGGCTATGCACGCTATCGCTGGGAGAGCAGCAATCTCCGCCTCGGCCGCTTCGAGTTCTTCGACGGTCTGGAGACGAAGCCGAAGAGCTCGACCATAGCCTGGCTGCAGAGCAATCGCATTGCCAACCGTCTATTAAGCAACTTCGCCTTTGCGAACGCACAGCGCAGCTTTGACGGCATTGATGGCCATTACACTCATCGTTCATGGGACATCACCGGCTTCGCAGCTCGCTCGGATCAGGGTGTCTTCAACATGAACGGCAACTCGGAGCTGAACGTGGACGCGCAGTACCTCGCCTTCACGCAATCAGCCTTCAAGGGGCATCTCCTGTGGCGCGCTTTCGGCGTTGGCTATCACGATGGCCGCACCGGCCTGACCAAGACTGACAACCGCTCGCTCCCCATCCGCAGCGCCGACCACAAGAACATCCGCGTCGGCACCTACGGCGGCGACATCGCAACGGTGATTCCGGCTGGATCAGGCACCTTTGACTTCCTCTTCTGGGTCGCAGCCCAAAACGGAAGCTGGGGCAAGCTTGACCACAGCGCTAACGGTGAAGCGGTCGAAGGCGGCTATCAGCTCACCAAGGCCGCCACATCGCCCTGGCTCCGCGCCGGCTGGTGGCACGGCAGTGGCGACAAGGACGCGACAGACACCAAGCACAACACCTTCTTTCAGGTACTGACCACCCCCCGTGTTTACGCCCGCGACCCCTTCTACAACCTGATGAACAATACGGACGAGTTCATTCAGGTCATTGACAAGCCCGCGAAGAACCTCGTCATGCGCAGCGATCTGCATTGGCTGCAGCTCACCTCGAGCAAGGACCTCTGGTACCAGGGCGGCGGCGCCTTCGATAACAAGGTCTTCGGCTACACCGGTCGCCCGGCCAACGGCGCCAGTTCCTTCGCCTCGCTCTACGACGTCAGCGCCGATTACCAGATGACCAAATCCATCGGGTTGAACTTCTACTACGCGCACGTCTGGGGCAAGACCGTGATCCACCGCATCTATCCCACCGACGCGAACAGCAATTTTGGCTATGTCGAGTTTGTCTATCACTGGGGCATCGACCAGAGAGGACCGAAAACTTAGCACTGGCCGGTACGCGGTTGCCGCTCTTTAAGGCTCTTGTTAACGTGGACGTAGCCACGATTCTGTAACCGTGGTGCGCGTTCCCGCGTCACAGGAGTGCCATGCCGTCCTCCGACTTGCCCATCGCCATCTACTACGAGCAGCCAAACTGGTTCAAGCCGCTCTTTGCCGAACTCGACCGCCGCGGCACATCCTATGTCAAACTGCATGCGCCGGAGCACACCTACGCGCCGGAACAGCATCCAGAGCGGGAATACTCGCTGGTCTTCAACCGCATGAGCCCGTCGGCCTGGAACCGCGAGCATGGCGACCAGATCTTCTACACGCTCGGCTTCCTCGAACACCTGGAGCGCCGCGGCGTGCGCGTCATCAACGGCCTCAAGGCATTTCGCACCGAGCTCTCGAAGGCCGCGCAGCTTACGCTGCTGGAACAACTTGGCCTGCCATATCCGAAGGCGCGTGTCATCCACCGCGCCGTTCAGGCCACCTCCGTAACCGAGGGCCTGCGCTGGCCGATCGTCGTCAAGCCGAACATTGGCGGCAGCGGGGCCGGCGTGAAGCGTTTCGATCACCGCTCGCAGCTCGCTGCTGCGGCAGCCCAACCTGCGGGCTCCGCCGAGGGCCTGGCGCTAGGCATGGATTCCACCGCGCTGGTTCAGGAGTTCATTCCCGCGCGCGATGCGCACATCGTCCGCGTCGAAGTGCTGAATGGCCGCTTCCTTTACGCCATCAAGGTCCACATCACCGGCGAGACCTTCGATCTATGTCCGGCCGATATCTGCCGCACCAGCGGAGGCGTGGAGCTGAACCGCGCCGCATGTGCGGTCGACGCTCCGAAGACTGGCTTGCGGGTAGAAGCTTACAACCCGCCGCGAGAGGTGATCGCCGATGTGGAGCGCATCATGCAGCACGCCGGCATCGAGATCGGGGGCGTCGAGTACATCACCGACGATCGCGACGGACAACGCCTCTACTACGACATCAATGCGCTCTCCAACTTCGTCGCGGACGGCGCGAATGTCGTCGGCTTCGATCCATTCGTAAAGCTCGTCGACTGGCTGGAAGCAGAAGCAGCGAAAACCGCGGGTGTCCCCGAGCTGACGCATGGCTGATCGCCCAATGCGTTATGGATTCTGGATGCCGGTCTTCGGCGGCTGGCTGCGCAATGTTGAAGACGAGAACATGGCAGCCACCTGGGAGTACTGTTGCGATCTCACGCGGCGCGCTGAAGCGCTCGGCTACAGCCTCACGCTTCTTGCAGAGCTGAACCTGAACGACATCAAGGGCGTGGAAGCGCCTTCGCTCGATGCGTGGTCCACGGCCGCGGCCCTTGCTGCCGTGACCCGCAGCATCGAGTTGATGGTCGCCGTGCGGCCTACCTTTCACAATCCCGCGCTGCTCGCCAAGCAGGCGGCCAATATCGATCACATCGCAAACGGCCGTCTTACGTTGAATGTGGTTTCAAGCTGGTGGGCTGACGAGGCCACCAAATACGGTGTGCACTTCGATACGCACGACGATCGCTACGCCCGCACCTCCGAGTGGCTCGACGTGATCGATGGCTGCTGGCAGCAGCAGCACTTCAGCTACAGCGGCCGTTACTATTCCGTTGCGGACAATGTGCTTATGCCCAAGCCGGTGCGGCGGCCGCGTCCCACGTTGTATGCAGGCGGCGAGAGCGAGACGGCAAAGAACCTGATCGCCGCGAAGTGCGACGCCTATCTCATGCACGGCGACCCGCCAGAGATTGTGGGCCGCAAGATCGCGGATATGCGCGAGCGCCGCGAGCGCCTTGGCTTGCCGTCGATGATCTACGGTGTCGCCGGCTACGCGATCGTCCGCGACACGGAAGCCGAGGCCCAACGCGAAGTAGCGCGCATCACGGATGTGCAACAGTCCGCGCGCGGCTACCAGAATTATCAGCAGTGGGTGACAGGATCAAAGCTCGAGCAGAAGATCTCGCTCGAGGACTACTCGGTTTCGAATCGCGGCCTGCGCAGCGGACTCGTCGGCACACCGCAGCAGGTGAAGGATCGCGTCGCCGCATTTCATGAAGGCGGGGTCGACCTGCTGCTGCTGCAGTCCAGTCCCCAGCGCGAAGAGATGGAGCGCTTCGCCGCGCAGGTGATGAATTAGCTAAAGTCCTTCTGCCAGCCGGCTCGCCAGCCGATCCGGGAGTCCCGCGGCAAGTATCTTCTTCTGCGCGCGATCCAGGTCATACGGCACGCGATAAAACCGAATCACCGAGGCAACATCGTCGTACACGGCGAAGGCCGCGCGCCAGTCGGCATCGCGCGGCTGCCCTACCGAACCGGGATTCAGCAGATAGCGCACACCGCGACGCACCGGCAGGTCGTAGAACTCATGGTTGTGCTTCGACCCATATTCCGGCTTGAACACGAACCAGCCCTCGTCACTGCGCACGAATCCACCCTGCACATGGGTGTGGCCATAGAACTCCACCCAGGCTTCCGGCGCGGCTTGCAGCGCGTCGATGGCCTCGCCCAGCGTCTGCACATAGATGTCCTCATCAGCTGCGGAGCCATGCACGCAAACCAGGCCCTCGCCTACTGTCACCGGGCCGCGCGGAAGATCGCACAGCCATTTGCGGCGTGTGCGCGAGAGCTGCGCATGTGTCCACTCCGCGGCGTGCCGGGCCACCGGATTGAAGTCGTTCAGGTTCATCAGCCCGCAGCAGGCGCGGTCATGGTTGCCGCGCACATATATGCTGTTCAGCTCACGCAGGCAGACGATCGTCTCATTCGGCGAAGCGCCATAGCCCACCACGTCACCCAGGTTCCATACGATGTCGTACTCCGGCGCAGCAGCCAGCACGGCGGCAAGCGCCTGCATGTTGGCGTGGATGTCCGAGAGGATGAGGGCGCGCATGAAGCCGGACCTGGGAAGAACAATGTGCTGCAATCGACTGCGAGCAATGCCATGACAGCCTTTTGTGATAAAGGCCTGTCCGTAGGATGTCACGAATGACTTGCTGTGCCGTCAGGAAATAGCGCGCGCCTGGTGACCAATGTCGTATTCGATCCATGCCCCGGGCGTGTCATACGCCTCCGGAGGCAGCGTTGCCAAGGGCTGCATGCGGTTCGTAACCAGCGTGGGCACCGCGCCAAGCAGGCTGCGCGTGTAAGGATGTCGCGGGCTATGAAAAATTTGCTCACGGCTTCCCTGTTCCAGTAGCCATCCATGCCGCATCACGGCAACTCGATCCGCCACTTCCGCTACCACGGCAAGGTCATGCGAGATGAAGAGCATCGCCAGCCCGAACCGCTGCTGCAGATCGCGCAGCAGCCTGAGCACCTGCGCCTGCACCGTCACATCAAGCGCCGTCGTGGGCTCATCCGCGATCAGCAGCTCCGGGCGGTTTGCCAGCGCCATCGCGATGAGGATGCGCTGACGCTGCCCGCCGGAGAACTGATGCGGATAGTCACTGTATCGCTTTCCCGGCTCCGGCACCGCAACGGCTTCCAGATTCGCAATCACCGCCGCACGTACTTGGCGTCGTGTCAGCGTGGGCTGATGCGTTTCAATTGCCTCGGCAATCTGCCGGCCTACCGGCATCACCGGGTTCAACGCCGTCATCGGCTCCTGAAAGATCATCGCGATGCGCCGGCCACGGTAGCGACGTAGTGCCTCTCCGCGAAGCGTCAACAGATCGTCGCCGTCAAACAAGATGCGTCCTTGCACCTGGGCCGCGCTCTCGAGCAATCCGAGAATCGCCAGCGACGTCACCGACTTGCCCGATCCCGATTCTCCGACCAATCCCAGAACTTGGCCGCGCTCAATCGCAAGGTCTAGCTCATGCACTACTGGCCGGCCGCGAAATGTAACGCTCATCTGCTCGATCGAAAGCAGCGGTTGATTTGATGGTGACTTGGGCGGCACAGCCTGAGCCTACTACGTCCGTGTTCGACGCGCATCAGGGCGCGATCTGCTCTACACTTCTGCAACATGAATGATATTGCGAGATTTGCCGCCCTCTGTGCCGGCCTGCTGTTCCCGGCGCTCGCCTCTGCTCCAGCTCAGGTCGCGAGCAACTTCGCGATTCATGACGGCGACCACGTCGTCCTTTATGGCGACAGCATCACCGACCAGCGCCTCTACTCCACCTTTATCGAAGAGTATGTGCTTACGCGTTTTCCTGCGTGGAAAATTCAGTGGACGCAGTCCGGCGTAGGCGGCGATAAAGTGTCCGGCGGCTGGGCCGGCCCCATCGATCTGCGCGTCCAACGCGACGTCGTTCCCTATCACCCGAACGTCGTCACCATCATGCTCGGGATGAACGACGGCTACTACCGTCCGCCGAATCCCGCGATCCAGAAGACGTACCAGGACGGTTACAAATCCATGGTGAGGACCATCCTCACCGACGCGCCCGGTGTGCGGCTCACATTGCTCGGACCATCCCCCTATGACGACGTCACACGGCCCACAAAGCACTACAACGACGTCATGCAGGCTTACAGCGCTTTCGATCGCAGCGAGGCAGACCAGGTGCGTCAGAGCTTTGTCGATCTGAATGCGCCCGTCGTTGACGTGCTGCAAAAGGTGGAATCCGCACATCCTGATCTCGCGGCTCGCCTCATACCCGATCGAGTGCACCCCGGCGCGGGCGTCCACTGGGTGATGGCCGCGGCTGTGTTGAAGGGTTGGCACGCCCCGTCACTGGTCAGCAGCATTACGCTCGATGCCCGCGATGCAAAGGCCGCCGATGTGCAGAATGCCAGCGTGACTGACGTGAAGCGGGACAAGAAGACCGACACGTTGCAATGGACCGGGATTGAGAACGCGCTGCCCCTTCCCCTTCCCTCCGCGGAAACCGATCCGGTCACAAATCTCGCGCTCGAGGCCGGGGACATCGAAACCGCGCTCGATCAGGAGATGCTGACAATCACCGGGCTCGCCGCGGGCAACTATGCGCTCACCATTGACGATCAGCCGGTCGCCAGCTTTACGGCAGACGCGCTCTCGCATGGCGTCAACCTTGCGCGCCTCCCCACCCCGATGCTGCGGCAGTCGCAGACTCTAGCCTGGGAGACCGAGCATCGCAATGAGCTGGAGCGGCAGTTGTTCACGCTCAAGGCCGGCACGGATCGCGATCCGACAGCGGCTCCTGCACCGGAGCAGGATGCGATGGAGAAAGCCATCGCGTCCTCCATCGCGCAACAGCAGAAGGACGCGCAGCCGGTGACGCATCACTTCTTGCTGAAACCGGTGAAGTCTGCCGTTCCGCCGTCAGCCTAGCGCATTACTTCCATTTGATATTGCAGCCAATGCTGGGCCGCTGCTCTTCGAGCGGCGGCTCACCGGCGAGCAGCGCATCCACCGCGCGGCGCAGATCGTTCCCCGTCACCGGTGCGCTCATGCCTGGCCGGCTGGCATCGAATTGGCCGCGATACACCAGCTTCAGGTCGCGATTGTAGAGGAAGAAATCCGGCGTGCACGCTGCATCGTACGCGCGCGCCACCTGCTGCGACTCATCGTAAAGATAAGGAAATGTAAACCCGACCCGCTTCGCCTGCGAGCGCATGCCGTCTGGCGAGTCGTCAGGATACGTCACCGCATCGTTGCTGCTGATCGCGACCATGCCCAGGCCCTTACCCGCATAATCCGCGGCAAAGCGCGCCACGCCCTGCTCGATATGCTTTACAAACGGACAGTGCACGCACAGGAACATGACCACTAGACCGCCCGCGCCTTTGGCGTCGTCCCGCTTCACTGCCCTCCGGGAGACAACATCCGGGAGTGAGAAGTCCGGAGCCAGCGTGCCAAGCGGCTGCATCGTCGATTCGGTTCTCGCCATAACGACAGTCTACGCGTCCATCAGAAGAGACGTCCGAAGGTGAAGAAGATCTTCCGCCGCCCGGCATCGCCAACGGCGCCGCCCAGCGTGATGGAGCCCAGCGGTGTTGCAGCCACCAGGCTCAACAGGCCGTCCTGCCGCAGAAACGCAGGCCGCTCCGGTGACCACACCTCGCCGGCCTCATAGCCCGTCGCCAGGTAAACGCCGCTGCCGAGCTGCTCAGGTAGCGGAGCGATGCGGCGGAGGTAGGCGGCCCGCACAAGCCCGTCATCTGTTCCGCGATATTCATCAATCGAGGAGGCAGAGAGCCGCATAGGGCCGCCGAGTGTAGATCGCAAAGGATCAGCCACATTGCGTCGAAAATACGTGTTCGCCGCGAAAGAGAACGTCAGGCGGTTCCTCTCCGACAAATAAATCGAATGGATTGTGCTCACACGCAGCACGGGCGCGTTCTCACTCCCGACCGCATGAAATAAAGCTCCACCCGCGATATCGAACAGCATTCCGTGCGGCGCAAGCTGGTCCCTGGTCAGGCTGTTGTAGCTGTAGTGCAGGACGCCGCTCTGGGCAGTACCGGAGAGATCCGGACGTAGATCGGTGCCGCTCTGCGTATGCCAGCGAATCTGCTCGTAGCGCCATTCGCCGGCAAGCTGCGCATGCGAACTGTAGGTACGGCCGAAATCCAACCCGCCGCCTGCGTTTTGTTGCAGCCGCTCCGCGATGCGGTCCTGATTATGGAAAACGTATACCGGCTGGCGCAGCAGTCCTGCATGCGGCTGCACGAAAAGTCCGTCCTCGCGAAGCAGCCGGTAATACTCCGTCGAGGCTTCCGTAAGAAAGCCGATCCGAAGATCGGTGCGGAGTTCCGATCCGTAGCCGCCCAGATCATTATTCAGAAGGCGCAGATCAATCGTGCCACGTGTCACGTTGTCGGTCACGGCGGTGATGTCAGCAGCCAGCAGAAGGAACGGCGGCCCATTACGTTTGGGCTCCAGGCTGATGAGCAAACCATTGTCCGGTCCGCGTAGACTCCCGTCCGGTCCGCGCGGCGCAATCGTGACAAATTCAGCCTCGTATGTCTCATTGCTCTGCACCCGGTCCAAAGCATGGACGACAGGTTTCGGCTCGATCGGCTTGCCTTTCAGAGGAGCAGGGCTGTCCAGAACACTCTTCTCTGCGCCCTCAGACCCACCCTGTATCTTCACCGTCACCAGGAGGCCCGCGCGTGCTCCCCGCCGGCTGCGTTTGTCGGCCTGGTATTCCTTCCATGCTTCCGGCGAAAGCTGGTCCCAGCGCGCCGCCGCCGTCCAGCACAAGCGCGATACTCGGTCGCCCCGCCGGAACCACGGGCGGCAAGGCGCCCGCCGGCGCACTGTCGGTCCTCACCATGGAGTTGTCGATCTGCGGAGTGAGTCCTGCATGTCCCTCCGGCAGCCGCACGGACGGCATGTTTGGCTCCGTCTGCTGCGAATTCTGCATTTGCGCGGGAACTGTTTCCAGCGCCGCGGCAGCGAGGGCACAGAGAAGAGCAGCAGAGAGACAGGCGAGCGGACGCGCAACGGCCACAAAAGCACCTCGCAGAAACCGAATCTGATTCCACCCATCATGCCGGATTCGCATGCCCGAAGGGCGCAGTTCCCGAGTCTGGAGTGACGCGCAAGCTAACGGATGAGCGCATGCAAAAAGGCACGCTACAGAGGCAGCGTGCCTTCCCGGCTGATTGCCTTCGCCGATGCGTGTCTACGCCTCGCCGCCCTCCGGCGCCACCGTCACCTTGATGTGCGCGCTTACTTCGCGGTGCAGCTTCACAGGAATATGGAACTCGCCCAGTTGCTTCAGCGGTTCGTCCAATTGCACCTTGCGCCGATCGATCTGGTAGCCCTTCTGCTCCAGCGCGTGCGCAATGTCCGATGAGGTCACCGAGCCGAAGAGGTGATCATGCTCGCCCACCTTGCGCTCGAAGATCAGCTCCACCTGCTCCATCTGCGCAACCTGCGCCTGGGCGTTGGCCTTTTCTTTAGCCGAACGGCGAATTGACGACTGCTTTATCTGCTCGATCACGTTTTTGTTTGCGGCCGTTGCTTCAATGGCGAGCTTCTTCGGCAGCAGAAAGTTGCGCCCATAGCCGTCGGCCACCTTCACCACGTCACCGCGGTGA
Organism: Acidobacteriaceae bacterium; assembly: GCA_036376445.1. Lineage (GTDB taxonomy): Bacteria > Acidobacteriota > Terriglobia > Terriglobales > Acidobacteriaceae > KBS-83. The sequence continues at coordinate 5,290 of DASVAI010000357.1, read as the reverse complement.
CCCAGTGTGTCGACGTCTTCCTTCAGAATGACTTCCATAACTCTCCTCAATGTTTCGGCGTCCGCTGCGGGCAACGCAGCCGGAACGCGAAATACTAATATCGCGCCGCAAAGGGCAGCAAGGCGATGTTCCGCGCCTGCTTGATGGCGCGCGTCAGTCTGCGCTGGTGCGTGGTGCACACACCGGTCAGACGGCGGGGGACAATCTTACCCCGCTCGGCAACGAACTGCTGCAGCAGTCGCACATCGCGGTAGTGGATGGAGTCAATCTTCTCCACGCAGAACTTGCAGACCTTCTTGCGCCGGAAGAACTTGCGCCCTCCGGGACCGCCGCCCGGGCCACCCGGACCGCTGGGCCCGCGTCCGCCAGGGCCGCGTCCGCCGGGGCCACCCGCGGGCCGATCTCCTGCCGGGCGTTCAGGACGATCTCCCGCCGGACGTTCAGGCCGGTCTCCTGCGGGACGATCAGTTGTCGCGCTCTCAGGTCCGCGCGGTGTTGCTGTTGGTGTGCTGGTCTCTTCAGCCATGGTTTCCTTTCCTTCTTCTCCCGCCCGTGACGGGACAGGCCCTGCTCAAAACAGGACCGGCTGTATCGATCTGCCGGCATGGCCGGCATCAATGTTGAATCGGACGCGATCAGGCGCTCGCCGCGGTCTCCGTCGCAGCAGGCGCTGCTTCACTTTCCGTCGGTGCCTGCGCGCTCACCTTCTTGCGCGTCGCGCGGATCGCCTTGATCTTGTCGATGCGCTTCTGCTCCTCGTCCATGCGCACGGTGATGAACTTGATCACCGGCTCGGTGACGCGTAGACGGCGCTCCACCTCGGCCACCAGGCTGCCTTCCGCCTGGATCACCAGCAGGACGTAGTTGCCGTCGTTAAATTTGCGCACCATGTAGGACAGCTTGCGCCGTCCCAGCTTCTCGGTCGACTTCACACTGCCGCCACCTTGCGTGATGGTGTGCTCCAGTCCCGCGATCAGCTTATCGACATCTGCGTCCTCGATATCGGGGCGCACGATGAACATCACTTCATAGCTACGTTGCATGCGTTTCTCTCTTCCCTGAGACTCCAGTACTGATCTCGCAACCCGTACTGCATCCTTTTCATTCGGCCTTTGGAGAACTGCCCCCCGCCGGCCCATTCCATCGGTTCATCGCCGCGCCAACTCCGCTTACGATCACCGTCTCCACGGCGTCCGCGACGCGGTCCAGGACCTCGTCGAGTGCCGCCAGTTCCTTCTTCCGCATCGGCGTCAGCAGGTAATCCTTCCCTCGCCGCGATGCTGTTTCCGCTACATCCGGCCCAATACCGATCCGGATCCTTGACCACTCTTCCGAGCCCAGCGCGCCATTCACTGACCTGGCGCCGTTGTGCCCGCCCGACGATCCCCCGGGCCGCACTCGCAGCGCGCCCAGCGGCAGCGCCAGCTCGTCATACAGCACCAGCAGGTCGTCGCGCTGCGCGTCGAACTCCTCCACCAGCTCCCGAACGGCAAGCCCGCTCAGGTTCATGAAGGTGTCCGGCTTGGCCAGCACCACTTCGCGGCCCGCGATGCGCGTCGTGGCGGTGAGCGCCCGGCAGCGGCGATTGCTCACCACTACACCGGTCCGCTCGGCGAGCCGGTCGATCGCCAGAAACCCCGCGTTGTGCGGCGTCCACTGGTACTCGATCCCCGGATTGCCGAGCCCGACCACCACAAATGGTCCGCGCTTCTCCGCTTCCAACGCTCCGGCCGGCACCGCTTACTTCTTGCCGCCCTTTGCGGCTTCGCCGCCTGCCTCCTCGGTCTCCTGCTTGCCCTTCTTCACCACTTCCGGTTCCGCCGGGGCTGCAGCAGCCGCAACCGCGTCGGGCTCCGGCGCAACTTCTTCCTTGATCACTGTGACGTGGGCAACCGTTGCATCCTCGTCGGTGATGAACTTGACCTTGCCGCCATGCGGCAGGTCGGAAACACGCACCACATCATGCAGCTTCAGTCCGGTCACATCGAGCGAGATGTGCGGCGGAATGTCTCCAGGCAGGCATTCGATCTCGACCTCGCGCAGCACCTGATCGAGAATGCCGCCCTCGTTCTTCACACCGAATGGAATGCCCTCCAGATGGATCGGCACTTCGACGACCATCGCCTTGTCCATCGCGATGCGCTTCAGGTCGACATGCAGCAGGCTGCCCTTGATCGGCTCATACTGCCAGTCCACGATCATCGCTTTGGCCCGCGTGCTGCCAACTTCCACGTCGAAGATAGTGTTGTGACCCGACGCCGAGTGCAGAATGCGCAGCATCTGCTTCGGATCGAGCTCGATCGCAACCGAGGGCTCCTTCGCCCCATAGATCACCGCGGGAATCTTGCCCGCCACACGCACGCGTCGCGCCGCATTCTTGTTGAACTTGCCCTCGCGGGTTGCCGCCTGTACCAATTCTGTCGTCGCCATTGTTCCGTTTTCCTTTCGGTCATGGGGCCGCAGCTTCTAGCTCCTAGCCTCTAGCGCGTTGCTTGCTGCTGCCCTACTCCCTTTCTGTTGAGTACGTCTTGTAAGTTCACCCTGCCGCTGCACCAGCTAGAAGCTCGCGGCTGGAAGCTAATTAGTTAAAGAGCGAGCTCACGCTCGTCTCCATGTGAATGCTCTCGATGGCCGCGCCCAGCAGGCCGGCAATCGACAGCACCTTTATTTTGTCCAGCGCCTTGGCCTCTTCGCTCAGCGGAATCGAATTGGTGACCACCAGTTCCTTGATCCGGGAGGTGGCGATGCGCTCGATCGCCGGCCCGGAGAGCACCGGATGCGATGCGCACGCGTACACCTCAGTCGCGCCTTCGTCCAGCAGCGCGTGCGCCGTCTTCACCAGCGTGCCCGCCGTGTCTACGATGTCATCGATGATCAGGCAGGTCTGCCCTTCCACATCGCCGATCACGTTCATCACCTCGGTTACGTTGATGTCGGTGCGGCGCTTGTCCACGATGGCCAGCGGGGCGCCCATCTTGGTTGCGAAGAAGCGCGCTCGCTCCACGCCGCCCGCGTCGGGCGACACCACCGTCAGGTTCGGCAGGTTCTTCTTGCTGAAGTAGCCCACCATCACCGGACTGGCGAACAGATGATCCACCGGAATATTGAAGAAGCCCTGAATCTGCGCGGCATGCAGGTCCATGAAGAGCGCGCGGTTCGCGCCGGCGGTGGTCAGCATGTCGGCCACCAGCTTCGACGAGATCGCAACCCGCGGCCTGTCCTTACGGTCCTGGCGGGCATAGCCGTAATACGGCACCACCACCGTGATTCGCCCGGCGGAGGCGCGCTTCAGCGCGTCGATCATGATCAGCAGTTCCACTAGATTCGAATCCACCGGATTGCATGTCGGCTGCACCACAAAGACATCCACGCCGCGCACGTTTTCGAGCAACTGGAAGTAAATCTCTCCATCCGCAAAGCGCTGTATCTTCGTCTCGCCCAGCGAGACACCCACCTGCCTGCAAATCTCCTCGGCCAATTGCCGATTCGCCGATCCGGCAAAGATCTTGAATCGTTTGTCCTCGCTCAGTCCGCGAGTGCGCTTGCGCTCCGGCGCAGGCTGAAAGTTGCTGTTGCCCGCCGGGTCTTTGCTGGTTACAGCTAAAGGCTCGACGTCGGTCGCCACTGCCGTCTCATGCTTCATCACAATCTCCCCAAGCTGGTTTGCATTGGTGAACTGCGCTGACTCGGGCAACGGCTTCAACTGCGTCCGCTGCAGGACACAAAACAGAGTGGCTGGGCGACTAGGATTCGAACCTAGACAAAGTGCTCCAAAGGCACTTGACCTACCATTAGTCGATCGCCCAAAAACTACTTTTTCAACTTCTCGACCCCTGGAGGCCCTCCAATCTGGCCCGCTTTTGGCCGGATTGGACAGAAAGGCACTTGACCTACCATTAGTCGATCGCCCAACAGGCTGCCGGCGGAGAAGGCGGGTGAAACGCTGCCAGCAGTTTTGCCGAACAGCTTCTATTCCAACCACATCCTCTGCCAATAGTGCTCGCGAGGCAAGGTTTCGGTGCGCAGGGCCACAATCCCACGGTCCCGAAGACGCTCTGCCGCCCGGTCTGCCGCCTGCGCGTTCGCGTACAACCCAAACAGGGCTGAACCCGAGCCCGAAAGCGCCGCATAAAGGGCCGCGTCCTCCGGCTGAGAACCCGCGAGCACACGCACAATGTCTGCAAGAGAGGGATGCTGCGCAAATACGACCTCTTCGAAGTCGTTGGCAATCCCGGTGCGGACAAGCGCGAGAAGCGGAGTCTCGGCCAGGTCTCCTTGTGTGGGCGCATCCGTATCGGAAACAGCTAGTTCCGACGAAATGCCCCGGGAGACACCGGAGGAGCGCGGCCGACCCCATACGGTGGAGACAGTCCGGCTCAACCTTTTAAGTCTATCGGTTGCGGCGGCAGGGGTCAATGCGGAATGCCGCGCATCCCACTCCCGAAAGGCTGCAGGCGTCGACACCCCCACCTCCGGTACTGCCACGACGCAGGGAATCGACGGCAGGTCCGCCACCGGGGACACCTGCTCGCCCCGGCCCATACCGAGAACCGCGCCGCCAATCAGGAAAAGCGGCACATCCGAGCCAACCTCCGCCGCCACTCGCAGCCGCAATTCGTCGTCGGGCGCAATCCCGAGTTCCCGCTCCAGTCCAATGAGAGCAGCCGCCGCATTGGCCGAGCCGGCGCCCAAGCCACCCTGCACCGGCAGCCGCTTCTCAATATGAACCGCGACCTCCGCCGTGACATCCAGCGCCGCGAGCGCCCGCTCCACCATCTTCCAGACCGTGTTCCGCCCGTCGAGCGGCACACGCGCGTCGTTCGACGTCAGCACAATACGTGTCGCGGCCGTTCGCGCCGCGCTCACCGTCAGCAGATCATGCAGGGCAATCGTCTGATACACCGTCGTGAGCGCATGAAATCCATCCGGACGCGCCGGCCCGATCGTCAAACCCAGGTTGATCTTCGCAAAGGAACGCAGCGTAACAGGCATGCCTTGCTCATTCTAAGCAGATATCAGCGTGAACCCCGGTCAGCCATCACTCTCTACGTGAGCGACCGAAGGAAGCGAGCCGGATCTCGCGCACCGCAAGCGCCGTTGCCCGGACGGCCAGTCCGCTACACTGTTGCCCGATGCCACGGACTCTCGCTGTTCTCTCCTCGATCCTGCTTCTCGCTCCCACCCTCGGCGCACAACCCGAAACTCCCGTCACCGCCGACCACGCGATGGTCGTCAGCGTCCACCACGACGCCTCCGACGCCGGCCTCTCCATCCTGAAGCAGGGCGGCAA
>DASVAI010000350.1:0-2484 GCA_036376445.1 Acidobacteriaceae bacterium | reverse complement strand
CCCGGAGGAGATCGAGACACGGTGGCAGGCGCGCTGGGCCGCGCAGCCGGAGCTGTACGCGGCCGAGCCCGCATCGAGCAGCAAGCCGAAATATTACGTGCTGGAGATGCTGCCCTATCCCTCCGGACAGCTCCACATGGGGCACGTGCGCAACTATGCGATCGGCGATGCTCTGGCGCGCTACATGTGGATGCAGGGCTACAACGTGCTGCACCCGATGGGCTGGGACGCCTTCGGACTTCCGGCGGAAAACGCAGCGATCAAAAACAACACGCCGCCGCGCCAATGGACGCAGAAGAACATCGCGGCGATGAAGCAGCAGATGAACCGGCTGGGCCTGAGCTATGACTGGGCGAGGGAAGTGACCACGTGTCTGCCGGACTATTACCGCTGGAACCAGTGGTTCTTCCTGCGCATGTACGAGCGCGGGCTGGCGTATCGCAAGCAGAGCAAGGTGAACTGGTGCCCGGAGTGTCAGACAGTGCTGGCGAACGAGCAGGTGATCAACGGCTACTGCTGGCGGCACGAGGACACGCTGGTCGAGCAACGCGAGCTGGAGCAGTGGTTCCTGCGGACGACGCAGTATGCGCAGGAATTACTGAATGGGCTGGACAAGCTGGACGCCTGGCCGGAGCGCGTGCGCACCATGCAGCGCAACTGGATTGGCCGCAGCGAAGGCGCGACGGTGGCGTTTACCATCGAGGGGCGCAGCGATCTGGTGAAGGTATTCACGACGCGCATCGACACGATCTATGGGGCGACGAGTCTGCAGCTTGCGCCGGAGCATCCTCTGATTCGTGCATTTGCAGAAGCGAATCCGGAACTGGCAACGCAGGTTGCGGCACTCATCACGGAGCAGGAGCATGCGCGTGAGGCCGGCGACGTAGGCGGTATCGAGAAGCATGGTGTCTTTACCGGGAATTACGCGATCAATCCGTTTACGCAGGAGCGTGTGCCCGTGTGGGCGGCGAATTATGTGCTGCTGGACTACGGAACGGGCGCCATCATGTCCGTGCCGGCGCATGACGAGCGTGACTATGACTTCGCGAGCAAGTACGGCATTGCCATCAAGCAGGTCATACGCGAGACGGGGACCGCGGAAGCGCAGCCGCTGCCGTTTACGTCAGAAGACGGCGTGCTGGTCGATTCCGGCGAGTGGACGGGGATGAGCTGCACCGAAGCGCAGCAGAAGATGACCGCCTTTGCGAAACAGAAGGGCTTCGGCGAGGCGACGATCACCTTCCGGCTGAAAGACTGGGGCGTGAGCCGCCAGCGCTACTGGGGCACACCGATTCCGATGCTCTACTGCAAAAGGGATGGAATTGTGCCGGTGCCGGATGATCACTTGCCGGTGCTGCTGCCGCAGAACGTGGAGATCACGCAGGAGGGCGGCTCGCCATTAGCGAAGCTGCCGGGCTTTGTGAACGCCGTGTGTCCGAAATGCGGCGGCCCGGCGCGGCGCGAGACCGACACGATGGATACGTTTGTCGATTCGTCCTGGTACTTCTACCGCTATACCAGCGCGAAGAATGACAAGGCGCCATTTGATACCACAGCGGTGGCATATTGGTTTCCGATCGACCAGTACATCGGCGGCGTCGAGCACGCGATTCTGCACCTGATCTATTCGCGCTTCTGGACCAAGGTAATGCGCGACCTGGGGCTGATCAAGAACGATGAGCCTGCGGCGCGGCTGTTTACGCAGGGGATGGTCATCAAGAACGGCGCGAAGATGTCGAAGTCGAAAGGCAACGTGGTGTCGCCGGACGAGATGATCGCGCGCTACGGCGCCGATGCGGCACGCATGTACTCCCTGTTTGCCGCGCCGCCCGATCGCGATCTGGACTGGCAGGAGGACGGCGTTGCGGGCGTCAGCCGCTTCCTGTCGCGTGTGTATCGATTCGTGATGCGGCATGCGGAGATGGCGCGCGCGTCGTCCGGCGCGATGGGTGCCGTTCCGGCGGAAGCCACTGCGTTGGTGCGCAAGCTCCATCAGACCATCCGCAAAATCACGCAGGACTTCGGCGGGCGCTGGCACTTCAACACATCGATCGCCGCCATCATGGAGCTGATGAATGAGCTCACGGCGGCCGATGCGTCGATTGCCGAGGGCAGAATTCCACCTCCTGTGGTGGCAAATGTGCTGGAGTCGCTGGTGCTGATGCTGGCTCCGTTTGCGCCGCATCTGTCTTCCGAACTGTGGGAGCAGATCGGGCGCAGCGATGCGGTCCTGCGACACCCCTGGCCGAAGTTTGATGAGGCGCTGGCGTGCGAGGACGAAACCGAGGTGCCGGTGCAGATCAACGGCAAGCTGCGCGCATTGATCAGGGTTGAGGTCGATATTTCGCGGGAGGCGCTGGAGGCAGCAGCGCGCGCTGACGAGAGAGTCCAGGCCGCGCTGGCGGGCAAGACGGTCGTGAAGGTGATCGTCGTGCCGGGCAAGCTTATCAACTTTGTGGTCCGCTGACGTGAAGGGATCCGCAG
>DASVAI010000347.1:0-17198 GCA_036376445.1 Acidobacteriaceae bacterium | reverse complement strand
GTGGTGGTGTGTGCTTTCTGCTGCGGATGCTGAGCGTGGCGCAGCACTGGAATCTGCCGCGGCTGCTGCATCGGCCTTGAGTGTATTGCTCAGAAGGCGGAAGCCGCTTCGCTTCAACTGGATTGTTGGGAACGCCCCCATCCTGGCTTCGCCAGAGTAGGGCACCCTCTAAAAATTCTCATTCGTAGCGCAATGCCTCTGCTGGTGGCACGGAAGTGGCGCGTTGCGCGGGGAGCAGGCAGGCGAGAAGCGCGCTGACGGCTAATAGAGCTGCAGCAGAGACGAGCCCGGTTGCGGCGAAGTTGCTATGCATCCATGCAGCGAGCAGCTTGCCGAGGAAAGCGTCGAGGGCGAGACCGAGAGCGACTCCGACGGCGGTGCTGATGAGCGCGATGCGCGCGGCGACCCAGAGGATATGGGGGCGCGGCGCGCCGAGCGCCAGGCGCACGCCGAACTCCGTAGTGCGCTGTGCGATGCTATAGGCGACGACGCTGAAGATGCCGACGAGTGCAAGGGCGAGCGCCATGGCGGAGAAGACGCCGAAGAGGATCGAGAAGAGGCGCTGGCGGCTCCATTGCGCGTCGCCCTCAATGGCTTGTTTAAGGGTGAAGGTGCCGCTGGCGAGCTGCTGCTCCGGCGCGACGGAGGCGATGGCCGCACGGATGGAATGGAGGTAGGAGAGGGGTTCGCCTTGCGTGCGGATGAGGAACTGCGCAAAAGGCGGCATCAGTGTGGTGTAGGGCATATAGATTGCGGGAGCGACGGGGCGATCGACGCCGTCGTTGCGCACATCGCCGACGACGCCGAGGACCTGACGCCATGCCTTCGCTTGGCTCGACATGGCATCTAGCGGACCTACTACTTGCAGTTCAGGGAGGCGGAGCTGACCATTCAGAGGATTAATATTCGGCCAGTACCGACGGACGAAGCTCTGATTGACCACGGCAACGAAATCGCCTCGATCATTTTCGGATGCAGTCCAGATACGGCGGCGGAGCAGAGGGATGCGAAGCATGTTGAAGTAGTGGGGACTGACGGAGTGGATGCGGACCGATTGGTTTTCGCCCCGTGGGACACCGCTGATCTCGACAGCGCCGTCCGCGCCGCTGTATGGGGGTGCCGCATTGATTCCGACCGCGACGTTGCGGACGCCGGGTACAGCGGCAATCTTCTGCCGTATTTCCTCGATGTATGCAGTGCGAGTTTCGCGCGAGCGGATACTGTCCCACTCCTTGAGGTTGCGGAAGTGCATCACGATGCCGACCTGCATGGCTTGATCGGGGTTGTAGCCGAGCGGAAGCTGCATGAGATGGAGAAAACTGCGGATGGCCGTGCCAGCAGTGGCCATAAGCAGCAGAGTGAGCGCGACCTGGGCGGCGATGAGCGTACTCCAACGGTGTTTTGCCGGTTTCGATGAGATTCCCCGTTGTCGCGAGGGGAGGGTGCGGGCGAGATCGAGGCTTGAGAGACGGAGAGCGGGAACGAGACCGAAGAGCAGACCGGATAGAAGGGCGAGCGCGACGGAGAACGCGAGGATGGGGAGATTCATGCGGATCACCGACTCATTGGGAAACGAGCTGGGCGACAACTGCATGGGCAATTCCGCGAGCCAGTACGATGCGGCGACGCCGAGGATTGCGCCGGTGACAGATATGACAATGGCTTCCACGAGAAGCTGGCGGACGATGCGCCAGCGGGAGGCACCGATGGCGGCGCGCACGGCGAGCTCGTGCTGGCGGGCACGGCCGCGGGCAAGTAGGAGGATAGAACAGTTGGCGCAGCCAATGATGAGCAGCAGCAATACACCCGCGAGGAGAAGGACGAGTGGGCGGACGGTGTTTTGCTGAAACGGCCCGATGATGGGCTGAAGCTGCAGATGCCACTTCTTAGGGAAGTGGTTGGGATTCTCCTTCGCGAACTGGCGGACGATGGCGTTGAGCTCCGCATCGGCGGCTGCGGGAGAGATGTGCGGCTTGAGCTTTATCCATGGGATATAGGGGGAGGTCACCGGTGGATTGACGCTGTCATGCAGCAGGCTGCGCGGGAGGTACACGTCACCGACACCCGTGGTGTCATTGAAGGCGAAGCTGCGGGGCATGACGCCGATGATGGTGTAGGGCACATGGTCGAGCTCAAGCGTGCGACCAATGACATGGGGATCGCCATGGAAGTGGCGCTGCCAGAATTTGTAGTTCAACACGACCACGGGCTGGCCGCCTCCCTGCGCGTCCGAAGGCTGGATGCCGCGGCCGAGCAAGGCGTGCACACCAAAGAAGGTATTGGCGTTCTCAGTCAGATAGGCGCCGATGAGGTCCTCGGGAATGGCGCCGCCGGTGATCTCCATGTTGGATCCCGCGAAGCCAAGCAGGCCTTCGATCGACTTGGCTCGGCCGAGCGTATCGAACTGCGGTTTCATCGTCGCGAACCAGACCGGCTCGCCTGGATGCTCCTCGTCGATGACGACCGGGTTCATGATGCGGTCGGCATTGGCGTAGGGAAAGGGATGCAAGAGCACCGCGTAGATGAGAGAGAACATCGCGGTGGTGGCGCCGATGCCGAGTGCGAGCGAGAGCACGGCGACGGCGGCGAAGCCGGGATTGCGGCGGAGGGCGCGGAGACCATAGCGGATGTCGCCGCCGAGCTCATCGAAAAGCCGCAGGCCGATGGCATCGCGGTAGGTTTCGTTTTGTGTTGCGGGCTGGCCGAGGTCGATGCGGGCTTTGCGCGTTGCTTCTTCGGGTGTGAGTCCCTGGCGGATGAGATCTTCGCGGTAGGCTTCGAGGTTCGAGCGGAACTCTTCTTCGATTTCGCCGGAGGCACGGGGCACTATGGATTGCCAGAGCCTGCGAATTCTGCTGGCGACGCTCATATCTCGTCTCCCTTCGCGTCAAGGATGCCGGCGACGACGGAAGCCATGTCGGTCCAGCGGGCGGTTTCCTGTTTGAGCTGGCGCTTGCCGGCGGCAGTGAGCGAGTAGAAGCGGGCGCGGCGGTTGTTCTCTGATTCGCCCCACTCGCCTTTGATCCAACCGCGGCGCTCCAGGCGATAGACGGCGGTGTAGAAAGAGCCCTGCAGGATTTCGAGGCGCTGGTTGGAGATCTGCTGGATGCGCAGCAGGATGCCATATCCGTGCAGGGGCCCCAACGAAACCGACTTGAGGATGAGCAATTCGAGTGCGCCCTGGGGGAGTTCTACCTGCCTGGTCATTGCGCTCTCTCCTATTCGGGGGACTTGCCGTCCCGGGCGGCGGCGCCCGCGGCGCTGTCCATGGGGTTCACTCCCTTTCGTCGCTCACGTTTACCGCTAAGGGCGTTTCGGCTTCCCCTATTTGGAATGGGAGAGTACGCCGCGCTCTCCTATCCCGTCAAGGGGAAGACTGGCCCCCGGGCAACACCGCCTGCGGCGCGAGTCGTTGCGTTCGCTACGTTGTCGCTTCACGCTGAATTTGTAGGTGGGCACTCGTCACGGCGGCTGCACTGGCGCGGGACACCCGGCAGTGGCATAGGCGCTAGCTTGCGCGGCGTGGGATGATCGAACATGCGCGCCCGTTTCAGAGATGCCCGGGGAGGCCTGTGGCTTGCCGCAGCCGTGCTGCTGCTGCCGGTGTGCGCGGCTGCGACCTGCCCGCTTGGCACGGCGGATGTGCGCGGCGCGGTGGTGGATGAATCCGGCGCACCGGTGGCCGGGGCAACTTTGACGGCGGGTCAGATTGCTGCGCGGAGCGGCCCGGATGGTCAATTTGTGCTACCGTGTGTGGCGAATGATGCGGTGGTTCATGTGGCTGCCCCATCCTTTGCCGAGGCGCGAGTGACTGCTAGCAAGGCGGGCAAGGTGGTGCTGCTGCCGCTGGCGGCCCACGAGGAAGTGTCCGTAACGGCATACAGAACACCGCTGGCAGAGAGCGCGAGTCCCGCTAGCGTGCGGGTGATGACGGGCGAGGAGTTGCGCACGGCGGCGCAGGTGCCCCTGGATGATCGGCTGCGGCAGGTGCCGGGCTTTGAGCTGTTCCGGCGATCGAGCTCGCTGGTGGCGAACCCGACATCGCAGGGCGTGTCGCTGCGGGGCCTGGGGTCCACGGCGGCGAGCCGGACCTTGGTGCTCTCAAACGAGATTCCGCTGAACGATGCGTTTGGCGGCTGGATTTACTGGGACGAGATACCGGAGCTGGACATTCGCGGAGTGACGGTGGTGCGCGGCGGCGCAAGCGATCTGTACGGGTCCAGCGCGATCGGCGGCGTGATCGAGATGCAGCCTGCGGCGGCAGGGCGAAATCACGCGGAGCTGGTGTCGAGCCAAGGGTCGTTTCACACCTTCGATGAAGCGGCCTTGCTGAGCGGGACGAAGCATGGATGGTCGGGACTGGCGACAGGCGGGGTTCTGCTCACCAACGGTTACATACTGGTGGCACCGGAGCAGCGCGGGCCAGTGGATGTGAAGTCCAATGTGCACGCGCAGAACGGACGCGTGATGGGCGAGCGCACCTGGAGCGACGGACGGGCGTTCCTGCTCGGGAATGTGTTGAACGAGGCGCGCAGCAATGGCACGCGGTTGACCTCGAATGGAACGCGTTTGTGGCGCTATGAGACGGGACTGGACTGGTCGCCCGCCGGAGCGAAAGGCGGAGGGCTGCTGGTGCGCGGCTATGGCAGTGCGGAACACTACCGGCAGAGTTTTTCCTCCGTGAACGCAACCCGGACGCACGAGACGCTGACGCGTTTTGCGCAGACGCCGAGCAATCAACTGGGCGCGGCGGCGCGCTGGACGCAGCCGCTTGGGCCACGGCTGGTGGTGTTGGGGGGTGCAGACACGCGCGACGTTCGCGGCGAGGACAACGAGATTGCAACCATCACGGGTGTGCGGACGCTGCTCTCTGCGCGGCAGCGGACGACGGGCGTTTACGGCGAAGCCGTGTGGACGCCGAAACAGTGGACGCTGAGCGCGGGCGGGCGAATTGACCACTTCCAGAACTTTGATGCGGTCCAGACTCTGCCCAAACCGGCGACGCTGCCGCAGGTAACCGAGACGGTGGTAAATCCGCGACTGGGTGTCGTCAGACGGATGACGCCTGCGCTGGCGCTGACCGCCATGGGCTTCCGCGCGTACCGGTCGCCGACGCTGAATGAGCTGTATCGCAATGGGCAGGTGGGACAGGAGCTGACGCTGCACAATCCGTCGCTGCGGTCGGAGCGGGCGACAGGTTGGGAGACGGGCGCGGTGCTGACGCCGGCACGGTGGAACGCCACGCTGCGCGCCAGCTACTTCTGGACCATTGTGAACCGCCCGATCACCGCCTTGACGCAGACCGTAACACCCAACCTGATCACCAAGCAGCGCGCGAACCTGGGACAGATCAAGAGTCGCGGCGTGGGGCTGGACGGCGAATGGCAGCCGCTGCACTGGCTGAACGTGGTCGGCGGGTATCAGTATGCGGATGCAACGGTGACGCGCTTCGACCAAAATCCTGCGCTGGTGGGTAACTGGATTCCGCAAGTGCCCCACCAGACGGGAACGATGCAGATGCGCGCGATAGACAAGCGGCTGGGGATGCTTGGACTGGAGGCGCGGATGAGCGGCCATCAGTTCGACGATGACAACAATCGCTTTCGGCTGAGCGGCTTCTTCACCATGAATGCCTACGCCTCGCATACTTTCCGGCGGCGGTATGAGGCGTTCGTCGCTGCGGACAATCTGCTGGACAGGCGGATTGAAGTGGGAAGGACACCGACGCTGACGCTGGGTCAGAAGCAGTCGGTGCGCGGCGGCCTCCGAATCACCTTCGGCGACTAGCCGTCGAGGCAAGGGCACCTGCGGCGGACTGGCCGTCCGGGCAAAGGCGCCTGCGGCGCGTGTTGTTGGGTTCGCTCCCTTTGGTCGCTCACGTTTGGCTCTGTGGATACCCTGAACGAGCAGCTTGATTGCGTTTCGGAATGGTGGACCTTTCGGGGCGGCTGGATAACTGGGAACACCCCCAAGCTTCGCTCCGCTCAGGAGGGCACCCGGATCCGTCCGGTTCGCTCCGTTGTCGCGCATTCCTGCGATTATCGGTGACCTGGCGCGTCCGGGGTTTATCTTGTTTCGGCGTTCCAATATGAGGTGGCGTTTATGAAGATCGATTGGGTGACGAAGGGTTTGCTGGCCGTGATTGCGGCAGCGCTGTGCGCGATTGCGGTTCGTCCTTATGTTGCGCCGCGGGTGGCGCAGGCGCAGGGCGGCGCGGCGTATCCGGTGTACATCGAACCAGGGGTGCAGATGCTGAAATCGGCGGACGGACGAAAGTCGGTCTATGGGCGCATGGTGGTGGATTTGCGGACAGGAAAGATCTGGGGTTTCCCGACGATCACGACCGATCCGTATCCGTTTAATGCGCTGGGCGGGAAGCCGGTAACGTCGCGCCCGTTTGAGCTGGGCAGCTTTGCTTTTGAAGATATGGAGAAGTGAGGCAAGGAGATGGAAGTATGAAGATGACGGGCAACACCATTCTGATTACGGGCGGTGGTTCGGGCATTGGACGCGGGCTCGCCGAGGCATTCCACAAGCTGGACAACACGGTGATCATTGCCGGACGCCGGCAGAGCGCGCTCGACGACACGACCAACGCGAGCCCGGGAATGAAGTCGACCGTACTGGATATCGAGAACGCGACGGCCATCCGGCAGTTCGCAGCGAAGATGGCGAAGGAGTATCCGGCGTTGAATGTGGTGATTCACAGTGCAGGCATCATGCGGCCGGAGAACCTGCTGGAGCCGCCGGACGAACTGACGGACGTAGAGGCCACGATTACGACGAACCTGCTGGGGCCGATCCGGCTGACAGCGGCGCTGCTGCCGCAGTTGAAGAAGCAGCCAGCGGCGACGGTTATGACGGTGACGTCAGGGCTGGCGTATCTGCCAATGGCGCTGACCCCGACCTACTGCGCGACGAAGGCCGCAATGCATTCATACTCGCTGACGCTGCGATACCAGTTGCGAGAGACCAACGTCGAGGTGCTGGAACTGGTGCCACCGTACGTGCAGACCGAGCTGATGGGAAGCCGGCAGGCGAGTGATCCGCGGGCGATGCCACTGAAGGACTTCATTGACGAAACGATGAAGATACTGCGCGAGCAGCCAGAGGCGAAGGAGATCCTGGTGGAACGAGTCCATCCGCTGCGTTTTGCGGAGCGGAGCGGAAAATTCGATGAGGCATTCCGGCAGTTTAACGATGCGATGATGGCGCCGCACTGAGGAGTGGCAGTCGAGGAAACGCGTCTGCGACCTTCCCTTCTTCGGTCACTCACGTTGGGTGTCGTGGGTGACCTGATTTGAAATCGCACCCTGGGCATGCGTTTTATGAGAAGAGGCGAGATGACAGACGAGATCGGGCTGCTCACATTGCGGAGCGCGCACTCTGTCGAAGAGACGATTGCGCGAGCACGGGCTTTGCTGGCGGCGAAGGACATCCGGGAGTTTGCGCTGATTGACCACAGCGGCGAAGCGGCTAAGGCGGGGCTCACAATGCCGAAGACGCAGGTGCTGATCTTCGGCAACCCGAAGGGCGGCACGCCGCTGATGCTGGCCATGCCGAGTATTGCGATCGATCTGCCGCTGAAGCTGCTGGTGCGCGAGGATGGTGAGGGTGCGGTGTGGGTGAGTTACTGGGCCGCGCAGACGTTGCTGAAAAGGCACGGGCTGGCGGAGAGCTTTGCGCAGAATATTGCGGTGATCGAAATGATTGCGCGGCAGGCGGCGGAGTGAGGACTGGCCGTCCGGACGCATGCGCCTTTGCGAGTTGTGATGCTCGCGCCCGAAGATCGCTCACGCTGAGTTTTCAGGGGTGCTGACGAGAAGACTTCATTCCAGGTTTCCACATCTCAGCAAGTAACTCCGATGAGATGCGGATTGCTGACAGTTGCAGCGTGGTGCGTTATGACCTGGTCCCATAGCGGTGTCGCGCACGCGCAGTCGGACTCATCTGCTGTCGATATCGTGATCACTTCTTCTTCGAATGGGTGGACAAAGACCTGCTACGTGGGATCGCCACAGTGCTCGGGTGGTGTGGGATCGAATGCTCCGCTGGGCGTGCCGGCGATGAGCTTTGGGATCACCGAGCCGAGCGCGGCGACGGGAACCTCGAATGCTGTCGCGCATTTCCAGATGGTCAATCCGAACCCGAATGTCTATACCGAGGTGCTGTGGGTGAACACAATCGGCAAGTCGGATGCAGCGCACTATTTCACGCGAGACTTTTATGAAAAATTCCAGCCGCCGCCGGGCACTTCGAATCTGGAATGGGACCTGTATCAGTTTGCCGAACCCGATGGGGTGGACACGATGCTGGGCACGCAGTGCAACGGGCACAATCGCAGGATCCAATATGACAATCACGGGCACGGGTGGGAGGACACGAAGGTGGATTGCAGGTCGATGATGGACGGCAACTGGCACCACGTGCACCAGACGTTTCATCGCGATGCGGCGGGCACGACAGAGTGCTCCGGCATGCCGTGCGAACACTGGGACACGATCCAGATTGACGACGGCAGTGTGCAGAACTTGAACGCGAAGCTGCCGACGACGCGAACGCACTGGCACGCTTTCGGCGCGCAGTGGCAGATCGATGGGCGGCCCAACAATGCGAGCCGGCAGAGTCCGGCGGTGTATGACCTGTATGTGGATTCGGACAGGGTCACCGCAGGCGCTTCGGCGCCGTGATGCTGTCGGCCGGGGGCGGTTCTACCGTCAAGATGCTGTTTCCAAAAGACTTAAATTGACAACCCCTGAGTTGGGGTCCCGGCGAAAACCGCTGCCCGGCCACCATGCGTGCAATTTTTTCCTCAATCCAAATGGGGCTATCCCCCGAATGTGGGTTCCATTTGCAACGCGAATACCCCTTCCGTAAGGTTTTCGAGTTAAAGTTTCTCCCGTACAGTTGCGAAAGATTTTCCAAGCGAGAGGGTAGAAATGACACGGCAGCTTCGAAATCTTGCAGGTCTGGCAGCAATTGCGGGTGCTTTGGTTCTCCTGGGATCCGGGTGCGGGGACAAGCGGGAAATGAGCAAGACCAACTTCGCTCATGTGCTGAACGAAGATTACTCGGCGAACGCCGATTGCCTCTTCACCAAGCCGCTTCCCTATCCCTTCGAAATGCAGGCTGGCGACAAGCTGCTGGGCGATGTCCACAAGAAGCTGGATGCCCTGACGGCGGCTGGTCTGCTGACCCGGACCTCGCAGAACGGCAATCTGCGCTACGAACTGACCCTCACCGGCCAGCAGGTGCCCGGCAATGGCCGATTCTGCTACGGCAAGCGTGAGGTCACGAGCGTGGACAACTACTCTGCGCCACGCGAGTTCCACGGCGCGCAATTCACCAAGGTGGAATACCACTTCGTGGAAAAGGGCCGCCCTGACTGGGCGAGCATCCAGGCGATCCAGAGCGCCTTTCCCGCGGTGGCCAAGGTGGTGGCTGATCAGGCAGTGGATCAAGCCACGCTAGTCCTGACCGACGATGGCTGGGTTCGGAACGAGGATTAAAAGGTTTCTCCCGATCTTCCCGCTCGCAACCGTCCACCCACCAACCAGCGTAGTTCAACCGACAAGGGCCCATAGACGTTCGACAGGGACCGGCGTTCAGTCAGCGCCCACCCTGATCCGCAAGACCCGGGGAAACAGGGCCCCGGGTCTTGTTATGTTCGAACACTAACTGCGTCTAGTTATCGAGCTGTACCGAGTTGGCTGGCAGCAATACGAGCAGGCACGTTTTTGAACCGGTCGTGCATGCGACAATTCCGCGGCGTAACATCCTGGCCCTGGAGCCCTCGGGGAGTGACGCTCGATACGTCAGCGCCTGGAGCGCGGGCAAAGCTTTCTTTAGTGCCTCATCGCCCTTCAAGAAGCGCACATCCTCGGCGCGGTTGTCGCCCAGGAGCAGCAGAAAATCTGCCGAGGCATAGTGACCGCTCAGCGGGTTCGGTATGGTGTACGTGCGCATCGCCGCCAGCACGTCGCCGCCCGGCTGCACCTTCGGGCCAGGCTTTTCGTGCACTCCATCTGCCTCTAAGGCAGCGGTTCTCGCCTCCATCTCTGATTTCATGTCCATATAGCTCTGGGGCCACTGTCGCGAGCCCATCGCCTTCACGGCGAATCGGTACGTCGTCAACGCCTCGTCCTTCTTCCCTTCCGCTTCATAAATCTTGCCGAGGTGCTCATTGGCTTCGGGGTCATCTGATACCAGCAGGCATGCACTGCGCTCATAGGACTCGGCCTTCGCCAATTTATTCTCCTTGAAGTCGATCCAGCCGAGCGTGTCCCAGTACATCGCAAGCAGACGCGTATTCCGGAAGTCTTCATTCTTCGCATCAGCCAAGGTTATTGCGGCCGTGCGCGTCTCGACGATACCGACCGCTTTGCTGCCGGCCGCTTCGGCGGTCGCCAAGTCCAATCCTGCCTCGCCAAGGTAGTACGCCGTGTTGTTCAGCACGTTTGCGTTCTCACTCTTGTCCATCACCTCATGGAGCGTTGCTTTGCCGGCATCTATGTCGCCTGCCTTCAACTGTGTCCTCCCTAGTTCCAGTTTCAAAAAATCAGGCTCCTTGCTCAGCGCGATCGCATCTCGAAATGATGATTCGGCATCCTTATATTTTTTCTGCGACAACTGCAGGTTTCCGAGTTGGGCACGCGGCTGCGGGTCTACCGGATCGGCCTTAGCCCAGGCTTGCAGCGTCTGCTCCGCGTCTGACCACTTCCCCATCTGGCCGAAGAGTTTTGCCAGATCTTTATAGGCAAACAACGTCTCTGGATGAAGCGCGATCTCCTTTCTGTATTCGGTAGCGGCCTGCTCTTTGTTCGTATTCCAGTCAAGCGCAGCATATTCACCCCAGAGGCCGCTCTGTTGGTCATTCAGCGCCTTCACTTTGTCTAGAATCTCGCGCGCGTTTTCGTAGTCATGCGCATGAAATTCTCCGTATGCCTGCTCCATCAACTTGCCGGCGTCTCCGTTGTCTGCTCGCGCGGTCTTTGATTCTGAAACTGCGGCGCCTACCAGTTGCAGCATCTGCCCGGCGTCGTCGCTCACCGCCTTCAGAAAATCCCGGTATGCACTGAAGTCGCTTACCGGCAGCTCCTGCGCTTTGTAGCGCAGCGTGCGGTCCATGGTCAGCTTGTGGTCTTTCACCACATAGGTCGAGGTGTATTCCGCGAATGGCGTGGTGCGCTTCACGTCCGCAGGCGGCGTTAGGGTGTAGCCCTCCGGCAGCTCCAACGTTGCCTTTATCTCGGTTTCCTGCGTGGGATCCATCTGCATGGCACGCTTCGGCGGCGTGGCATCGTCGTCAATCTTTCCCTCGAAGAGGGTCGAAAATCCGGGGAAGCGGCGGTTCTCCCAGTCACCGAAGTCCTTGCGGGTGTAATCCCAGCTCACATGGAACGGGTCCGCCGTCTTCTCCGGCAGGCTCGCATCCACGGCGCTTACATCTCCGGCAAATCCTGTGCTGTAGGAGATACGCTGCTCAAGGTCCTGCCAGTTCGCTCGCGGTACGGTGTGATACGCGCTGCGATAGATCACCTCCGCATCGCCGCGCATGGTCAGCTCAAAATGCGCCGTCAGCACGCCGCCCTTTTCTAACTTTCCCGTAATCACTTCACGCACAAAGGAAGGAAAGGGGAGGGCTGCCTGGGTGCGCACCAGCCTCGCATCGCCGCTTGCCGGAATCTCCAGCGCCAGCTTGTCGCGGATGCCCGCCAGCAGCATGCGGCTGGGCGCTACTTCGGGGGTCGCATCCAGCCACACATCGTGGTCCTTCAGCTTCACCAGTGTGATCATGTGATCGAATTGCGAGGGCATCGGCAGCGCTTCGTTCACCCGCACCCCCGTGCTCACCAGCACCGGCTCTGCTTCGATCTTTTCCGCTGCCAGCATTGCCTGGAGCAGCGTGTGCTTGTCCTTGCAGTCACCGTACTGGTTCTGAAAGATCTCCGATGCGATGTGCGGCTGCAGCCGGCCGACACCAAACGACACGGCAATGTACCGATACTGCGTCGCCACGTAGTGATAGAGCGCGTCCACCTTCGCATCGTCCGCTGTCAGCCCTTGCGTCAGCTCATCTGCTTTTGCCTGGATGGCTGCATCCGGTGTCGCGCGGCCTTTGATCAGCCCGCGGTACCACGCCCCCATCTCGGCCCAAGTGTGGAAGCCGGTGATCGCGACGTCCGGCTCGTACATCTCCTGCACCAGGTTGACGGCCGCGGTCTTGTCCTTCTCCTGCTTTTTCGGGTACTCGGAAGCCGTCTCGTGCTTCCATCGATAGACCCGCTCATCGCCCTCTTCTGTCACCGTGGGCTGCACTTTCTTCGACTTCACCACCGGCGACAGCTCGCGCGGTACGTGCACCTCGAGCGTCTCCTCCTTCACCGGCACGCCCGAAGAAAAATCCGTCGCGAACCAGAGCGCGCCCGCCGCGGCCTTGTTGGAGTCCTTGGTTGTCAGCCGATACTCCACGGTGTCGCCTGCGCTCAGCGACTTTACCGGCAACTGCTTTGTCCGCAGGTCGCTGTACATGGGCGCCATCTGCGTAACCGGCAGCGGCACCTCCTGCGCATCCTGGGTAGGCGTCTCGATCACCTGGCCCGAGGGCTTGCGTACCTTGACCGAATCGAAGGTCAGCGTCTGGCTCAGCGCCGCAAACGGCAGGCTAACAATGCCTGCGCTGCGCACCCCGGCATCGGATTGCACGCGCTCCACGACAAACAGCGTGCGCACGCTCGAGCCATCCTTCGCGAAACGCACCACCGTCTCTTCTTTCTCGATCACCACCCCTTCGCCCGACAGATCGGGTTTGGCAGCGGCGGAAGGGGGTTGCGACGCGGGTTTCGCGGTCTGGGCGGAGAGCGCAGGCAGAAAACAGAAAAGGGCAGCAAAAAGGATCAGTCGGGCCGACATAGCTAACTTCTTCTAGCGCAAGGGCATTGCGCCGACCACAAAAATCGAAACCCGGGCGAAACTTTAGGGCGTGGACGGAGGCACAAATAATTTACTTGACGCTATACACTGTATGCCATACAGTGTGCACAGTACAGTATGAGCGAAGCCATCCAGTCCGTTCTCGAAAACCTCCGCCTGGAGCTGCGCCGGGGCTGCCTGATCCTGGCGGTGCTGGCGCAACTTCGTGAGGAGCACTACGGCTACACGCTGCGCAAGACGCTCGCCGATCATGGCATCGAGATCGAAGAGAGCACGCTGTATCCGCTGCTTCGTCGCCTCGAAGCGCAGGGGCTCCTTCTCAGTGAGTGGCGTGAAGAGGACAAGCGCAACAAGCGCTTCTATCGTCTCTCCGTCGCCGGCGCTGCCACCCTCGATCAGCTTCTCGTCGAGTGGGAATCCATCAACCGCTCCATCCACCAGGTGCTTGACAGGCACGCTACGCAGGAGGCCTGACCGCCATGGCTGCCAATGATCTGCTCGACCGCTACCTTTACGCTGTGAGCCGCTATCTGCCGGCGTCGCGGCAGAATGATCTGCTCAGTGAGCTTGCCGCTAATCTCCACTCCGAGATGGAAGATAAGGCCACAGCGCTGGGACGCCCACTTACGGAGGACGAACAGGCAGACGTGCTGCGACGCCATGGCCATCCCGTGATGGTCGCCGCGCGATACCAGCCGCATCGCTCGCTGATCGGCCCGGAGATCTTTCCCTTCTACTGGTTCACCGTAACGCGCGTGATGCCATGGGTGGCGGCCATCTGGCTGTTGATCACGGCAATGACGGCGATCTGGGGGCCGCAGGGGACGTCGATCGCCGAGCGAATCAATATCGGGCACGTCATCACCGGACTCATTGGCACGCTGTTTCAGTTTCTCGCCTGGATGACGGCGGGCTTCGCGGCGCTCGAATACTTCAAGGGCCATTGGCGTAACAAGCTGACGCACCCGGATTGGGACCCGCGCAAGCTGCCCAAAGCCGAGGCGCCGGCTCACCAGGGTCCGCGTCATCCCTGGGCGGATGTGATCGCCAGCGTTGTCTTCATTGCGTGGCTGCTTGCCTTCCCGCGCTTTCCCGTTCTGCTGTTTGGTCCTTACGTCTCGGTGCACCTGCTCAACATCGAGCTGCCCGCTATCTGGCACACCTTCTACTGGTTCATCGTCGGCTTCAACCTGATCCAGCTCGTCTTTCGCATCGTCGTGCTCTCTCCGCCTATGCGCCGCTACTACCAGGCGTTCGAGAGCACGCTGCACGGGCTCGGCATCGGTATTCTCGTCTTCCTGCTCAGCGCGCGCGACTATGTAGGCCAGGCCACCTTCGGCGCCAGCCCCATGTCGCCGGAGACGGTAGCGACGCTCAATACGAATATCCATCGCGGGCTGCTCGTGGTGCTGATCATCGCAATCATCAAATTCGTCTGGGATACGGTGCAAAAGCTGCGTTTGCAGAAGTCAGCACAGATTCCCGCGCGCACCTAGGGTCTGTTCATGGTCTGAAGCTGGCGAGCCAGTGGCGGTAGATGGGGTCGCTCTCAGGATCGATGGCGCGGTGCTCCGGACCGGAGGCGCTGAAGATGTAGATCAGGCCGGGACGATACACGTAGTAATAAGAGCCGGCCTGGTAGTCGGTGTAGTGAGCGGACCGGCTGACTACCATGGCGTTGTTCAGTGGAACGTAGCCGGATGATTTGAGCCATGCATCGTCAACCCGGCCGTTCTTGACGTCGAGGGTGTAATCACGGCCGCCAAATGTGAAAGAGCGAGAGCAGGTGATGCGGTCTGAGTTGGGGCGGGATGCGATGTTTTCCGCGGTGATCTGCGCTGTGGCGTCGGCCGGATACTCGAAGGTGCCGCCACATCCGCTGTCGCGGGAGAGCTTCCAGGCAGCGCCGTACTTGACCGGTCCGATGAAGCGGAAGGTGTCCGCCATGTCGCGCAAGAGCAAGCGGAGCTTTTCTGGATGGAACGGCTTGGGCGTACCGGGATCGTAGACGCCAAGGCTCACGGTATTGATTCCGGTTTTCATCTCAAAGCAGACGCCCTGGCGGTACGTGCGGTAGGAATCACCAGCCTGCTGGTGGCTCATGGCGCCTTCCGCAATGGCGTTATGGTCGAAGCGGGTGTCGAAGATGATGACCTTGCCGGGCGACGAGGATGCTGTGCTATCGAGATTGCGGCAGGCCTGCTCTGACGTGGCGTCGCGAACGACGTTGATCGCGAAGCCTGCCCCCTGGAAGTTTGTCCCCTTGTAGCTTTGGCCGGTATAGGCAAAGCATGCGATTGTCGTGTCATCACAAAGCGGCATGGACCCGCCGGTGTTTTCTCCCCGCGCACTGTCGACGGGCTTTATTGACGCCGGATAGGCGATGGTGAAGCCATAGTCGGGATTGCGGTAGGTGTGCCACCCCGGCGGAGCCTGTGCGCGGTGTTTCTTTGCAGCATGCGAGTGGTGTGCCGTCGATGCCTCGCCATTGAAAACGCACAGAGCAGCCAGCAGTACGAATGCAGGGGAGGATAGAGGCATCCACTTCATAGACGGGGACCGGCGGGGTTGAATGTACCACCTCGCCCGAAAACTAAAAACCATCCAAGCCGCGTTCTCGGAATCAACAACAGGGAAACCACTTCCCTCTTCGAGGTGCCTGCATGCAACTCAAGCCTTTCCTGCTTGATGCCTGGCTCGACCAGTACGAACACGGCATAGACTTCAATCTCGCAGCCAGCACCGGCCCCACGTGGACGGTCAACGACATCCTGGCGCTCGCCGATCACGAAACACGTCGCCGCTTCCTGAACCACAAGCTGGTGTACAGCCGGCCAGCCGGCGCGGACAGCCTGCGGGAGGCCATCGCCGAGATGCAGCGTGTGCCGGTGGATGCGGTGCAGATTGTGACCGGCGCCTCTGAGGCGCTCGTTACTCTGATGTGGCTGGCGGCAGAGCCGGGCGCGAATGTCATCATTCCGCAGCCGGGCTTTACGACGTTCTCGGCGCTGCCGGAATCTCTTGGCATCGAGACGCGGTTGTATCGCGTGCGCCGCGAGAACGGCTTCCGCATCGACATCGGGGAGATTCAGCGGCTCGCCGACTCCCACACGAAACTGATTCTGGTGAACAGCCCGCACAATCCGACGGGCGCGACGATCAGCGACGAAGACATGGAAGCGTTGCACGAGTTCACCACTCAGCGCGGCATTCAGTTGGTGAGTGATGAGGTCTATCACCCCATTTACCACGGGAGGCAAACCCGATCGGCCGCGCGGCTGCCGCATGCGACCGTAATCGCAGACCTGTCGAAAGCCTTCTCGATTGCGGGGGTGCGGACTGGATGGATGATCGAGCACGATGCCGAACGGCGCCGGCAGTACTGGAACGCGCGCGCTTACTTTTCCATCTCGAACACGACGACGGGCGAGATTCTTTCGGAAGTCGCGATCCGGAGACGCGATGCGGTGCTCGGCAGGACGCAGCAAACCGCGGAGCGCAATCTCAAGCTGCTGGAGCAGTTCATGGCGGAGCATCGCGATGTCCTTGGATGGATTCCACCGCAAGGCGGCATGACCGCGTTTCCCTGGATGCTGAGCGGAGACGATGCACGCCCGTTCTGCCAGGCGGCTGCGGAGAATGGAATCCTGCTGGCCCCCGGCGATTGCTTTGATGAACCCTCGCATTTCCGGCTTGGCTTTGCCGCAGCCGGAGACGATTTCTCCACGGCGCTTGATCGCTTCGGAGCACTCATGAAGACCTGGACGGCGAAGATGGTCACCGCCTGACCGCCCTGCCACGAACGAGGTCGAAGCAACTTCGTCGACGTTCTGCGCGCGCGGACCGCTTCGTCATGTGCTTGCCGGGTTCGGCCATGATTCTTTTCATTGGCGGAACGCTCTCGGACGTTAAATTTAGGTTAAGCTAATTTCATCTTTGCGGCGAATGTGATTCGATTGCAGAGATGAATTACGTTCGCCCTCCTCCGGTGGGCAAGGACCGACAGAGGAGAGGTACGAATCTGTGCGCTGCGCGAGAACAATTCTGAGCTGGTTGCTGGCGCTGCTGGGCGCTGCGGCTGCGCTGCAACCGTGCACGGCACAGGAGGGTAGTGCTGCGGCTCTCCCGAATGCGCCGCAGGCGGCGGGCGGCGGGCATGCAACAGCGAGATCCACGGCCAAGCCGGGAGAAGACGATCAGCCGCTGACAATGTTTCCGCACTCGGAGACCGCGCCATGGTTCGTGGCAGGACAGATCAACATCAT
>DASVAI010000345.1:0-21322 GCA_036376445.1 Acidobacteriaceae bacterium | reverse complement strand
GCTCGCGTACCTGGCCGCTCTCGTGATGCTGGTGGGCGGCGTAGGGCTGCTGTTTGAGGCGGCGATGCGCTGGGCGGTGCGGCTTTTGTTCGTCTACTGCATCGTGTGGGCGCTGCTGAAGGTGCCGGCTCTGTTTGTCGCTCCGCAGATCGAAGGCGTGTGGCTGGGCTTTGGTGAGCTGGCGGTGCTGCTCGCGGGGGCATGGATGTTGTTTGCGCGGCTGGGCGGCATGCGAGATGACGGCTTGTGGCGCTGGATATCCGGTGAGAATGGCGTGCGCGCGGCCCGCTATTTTTTTGGCGTGTGGCTGATCCCAATCGGGCTGTCGCACCTGATGTATGTGAAGGAGACGGTGGCGCTGGTTCCGGCGTGGCTTCCCTCACCGATTTTCTGGGCCTATCTGACGGGTGCCGGACAGATCGCTTGCGGACTGGGGGTGTTGTTCGGTGTGCTGCCGAAGGTGGCGGCGACCTGCGAGGCGGGGATGATCAGCATCTTTGGCCTTTTGGTTTGGCTGCCGAGGGTGGTGGCTGCGCCGAAGGTGCGGCTGAATTGGACGGCGTTCTGGATTACGTGGGTGATTGCTGCAGCAGCGTGGGTGGTGGCTGAGAATGTTGGGGCGCGAAAGACGGTGGCTGTGAAAGAAGCTGCTGTTGTTGGTTGACGGAATGAAGATGTGAACGCTTCGCGTCGACGTCATTCGCCCACTTCCGCTTTCGCACCCGGGGACCGGCTGTCCCGGCAAATGCGCCTGCGGCGCGAGTCGCCGATTTTGATCTCTACGATCGCTCACAAATAGTTTGCGGGCGAATCCACTGCTCTCGGCCTTCTTATCTCATCCTGCAAAGTTACGGCTATTGGTTGCGGCGGAGGTGGGATGTCATGCCGAAGGCGACGGGCTTGCCGTCCTTGTAGGCGGGAATGTACTTCCATGCGGCGGCGGCGTCGACCCAGTCGTGATCGGAGGCGTCTTTCTCCTTCTCCTTGATCTTCACGGACCTGACTTTGCCGGCCTCGTCGATCACCAGCTCGACGTGCCTGCCCTGGCTCCAGTTCTCGGGGTTCTGTGGGGGCGCGACCATCCACACCAGGCGGCTGGGGACGGTATCGGCGGTGCGCGCTCGCAGCTCGGCAGGGAGATCGTGGCTATCAAGCGGGATGAGGTGCCAGTAGACGAAAGCGTGCTCCTTTTGCGTCGGCGGTCGTTTGTCGGAGACGCCGTCGACCTGTGTGCGCAGGCCGGCGGCGCGCGCCTTGAGGATTGCGGTTCGGATGCGCTCTACATCCGAAGCAGGCCACATCTGCGCGAGCGCACTCCATGCCTCTTGCTCGCGGCCGCTTGCGAGGTAAGCCCAGACGATCTCGAGAACTTTGACCTTGGCGGCGAGAAGACCCGTTGGCCGGCTATTCGGCGGCGGTGTCATAGCAGACAAGGCACCGTCGCTGTTCTTGAAAGCGTCTAGCTGATGCGCATCGAGGCCGGAGCGAAGGGCGGCGATCTGCTGGTCGAACCAGGGGCGAAACTCGGAGCTGACGTCGATCAGCTTTTTGTCCTCAAAGCGGAGGACCATGGTGGGAGGGACGTCGAAGGCGGCGCGCGGCAGGTTTTCAAAGCCATCGACAGCGGCGGCATCGGTGGTCCAGATCTCGACGCTGCCATTCAGCCGGGTATCGGCGGCGCTGAAGTAGTCCTCGTTGGTGATGGTTCGGAGCAATTGAGGCGGGCCGGTGAGCGAATAGATTTCGTACCGGATGTGTGGATCGGTGTCCGAGGATTTGATCTGGAAGGCGACGACGAGCGAGCCGAGGCCGATATCGGCGCCCATGACATCGATGTCGGCCTGGGCGGCGCCCGAGGCAACGCTGACGTTGCCTTCGCTCCAGTTGATGTCGGCGTCGCAGGTGCGCGCGGCGAACTCGTTTTTCTTCCCGGCACCAACGGATACGGTGACCCACGGGTGGGGAAATTTGTCCGGCAGCTTGCCGTGAAAACTGCCGCTGCCTTTGTCGCAGACCAGGAAACGCGTGGGGTTGTTGGGGAAGTGTGTTTCGGCCGCGGGTGCGGCGGCGGGATAGAGGAAGACCGCCGTCAGGAGCGAGGCGCTGAGGAGACAAGAAAGGGATCGGAATGCCATGGCCGGACGGAAGCAGGATACAGTCGGGCGGTTGAACAGCGCGATGGAAATGGCTTGATTGTGAAGCACCGAAGTTGCACCAGAGGAAGCTGCATGTCGAAGCGACAAGCGCTCGCACGGAAGTGGCAGGGGTTGCCTACTGTTTTGTACTTTCGCACTCCCCGTCTAAATGGTAGACATGGGTATGGGCGGGTCAGTTGTTTCCGACGCGAAAGTGCACCACGAGGCAGGCATGGAAAGTGCTCTGCTGGAGGTGCGGGACCTGCGCAAGGAATATGTCACGGGTCGGGGACGGCTGGAGCTGTTCAACGGCCTGAGCTTTACGGTCGAGAAGGGCGAGCTGCTCGCCATTGTGGGCGCCTCCGGGGCGGGAAAAAGCACACTTTTGCACATACTTGGGGCGCTTGATGCACCGACGAGCGGTGCCCTATACTTCGCCTCAATTCCTTTGAACAACTTTACTTCCAGGCAAGCCGCAGACTTCCGCAACCGCGAAGTCGGTTATGTCTGGCAATTCCATTACCTGCTGCCGGAATTTACGGCGGCGGAAAACGTGGGTCTGCCGCTGCTGGCGCGGGGCGAGAGCCGCAAAGTGGCGGAAAAGAAGGCGCTTGCCTGGCTGGACGAGGTGGGGCTGGCGGACCGGGCGGAGCACCAGGCGGGCGAGCTGAGCGGCGGCGAGCAACAGCGGGTGTCGCTGGCGCGGGCGCTGGTAACCGGGCCGAGGCTGCTGCTGGCGGACGAGCCGACGGGCGATCTGGACGCCAACACGGCGGACCGGATGTTTTCGCTCATCCAAAAACTGCACGGAAGTCATGGGCTGACGTCGATTGTGGTGACGCACAATCAGGAGCTTGCCGGCCGGTGCGACCGCGTCATGCGACTAGAGGCGGGGCGGATATCTGAGGATTTGCAAAAGACGGGGAAGCCGTACCAGAACGGCGAGGACGGACTTTCTAAAACCGATATGCGTGAGAACGGAGTCTGTTGAGCCGGCCGGTGAGTCCAGTGGCGTGGGTCGTGCATCTTTAGTAACGACGACTCACATTTTTGTACACGAGTCAGTCAGGAGAGGCAGTGGTGGAAGCTAACCAGCTTCCCCACCCAACCTCGGAGGGGAATATGTTCGAACGGTATACAGAAAAGGCGCGGCGCGTGATCTTCTTTGCCCGGTATGAGGCAAGCCAGTTCGGCTCGCCTTACATCGAGACCGAGCACCTGCTGCTGGGCCTGCTCCGCGAGGACAAGGCGCTCACCAACAAATTCCTGCGTTCTCACGCATCGGTGGAGTCCATCCGCAAGCAGATTGAGGGACATACGACGATACGCGAGAAAGTATCCACATCGGTCGATCTTCCCCTATCGAACGAGTGCAAGCGTGTGCTGGCGTACGCCGCGGAAGAAGCGGAACGGCTGAGCCATAAACATATTGGGACCGAACATTTGCTGCTTGGTCTGCTGCGTGAAGAGAAGTGCTTTGCGGCGGAGATTCTGCACGAGCGCGGGCTGCGGCTGGTAGCGATCCGCGAAGAGCTGGCGCGGGCGACGCAGGAGAAGGCACCGGCCACGCGGCAGAACCGCGAGTCCAGCCTGCTGGCGGAGTTCTCGCGCGACCTGACGCAGGCAGCTACGGACTCGCAACTCGATCCGCTGGTGGGGCGCGATTCGGAAGTGGAGCGCGTGGTGCAGATCCTGTGCCGGCGGACGAAGAACAACCCGGTACTGATCGGCGAGCCCGGCGTGGGCAAGACGGCGATTGTCGAAGGGCTGGCGCAGCGCATTGCCGATGGCGATGTGCCGAGCTTCCTGGCGGACAAGCGCGTGCTGGCGCTGGACCTGTCGCTGATCGTGGCGGGCACGAAGTACCGCGGCCAGTTTGAAGAACGGCTGAAGACCATCATGAAGGAGCTGATGGAGAACCAGAACTCCATCATCTTCATCGACGAACTGCACACGCTGGTGGGTGCGGGATCGGCGGAGGGATCGCTGGATGCGGCGAACATCCTGAAGCCGGCGCTCTCACGCGGTGAGATCCAGTGCATTGGCGCAACGACGCCGGCGGAGTACCGCAAGTCGATCGAGAAGGACCGGTCGCTGGAGCGGCGCTTCCAGGCAGTGAAGGTGCCGCCGCCGAACGAGCTGGACGCGATCAAGATCATCATGGGTATCAAGGACCGCTATGAGAAGTTCCACGCGGTCAGCTATACGGACGATGCGATCGAGTTTGCGGTGTCACATTCGAACCGCTATATTCCGGACCGGTTCCTGCCGGACAAAGCGATTGACCTGATCGACGAGGCGGGGGCGCGCGTCAAACTGCGCCAGACTTCCCTGCCCGAGGAGATCACCGAGGTCCAGAAGCGGATCAAGTTTATCGTGCACCGCATGGAGAACGCGATTGCAAACCATGAGTTCGAGAAGGCGCGTTTCTACTCGGACGAGGAGCGCAAGGAGCGCGAGAACCTGCGCGGCCTGCGCGACAAGTATCACCTGGATGATTCGACGGCGGGCATTGTGGGCCGCGAGGATATCGAGGACGTGGTGAGCCGCTGGACCGGCGTGCCGGTGAACTCGATCAAGGAAGAAGAGACGCAGAAGCTGCTGCGGGTGGAAGAAGAGCTGCACAAGCGCGTGATCTCGCAGGACAAGTCCATCAGTGCACTTGCCCGTGCGATCCGCCGGTCGCGTGCAGGTCTGAAATCCCCGAACCGGCCGATCGGCTCGTTCCTCTTCCTGGGGCCGACGGGCGTGGGCAAGACGGAGATGGCGCGCACGCTGGCGCAATTCCTGTTCGGCTCGGAGAAGGCGTTGATCCGCTTTGATATGTCGGAGTTCATGGAGAAGCACTCAGTGTCGAAGCTGATCGGCTCGCCTCCGGGATACGTGGGCTACGAGGAGGGCGGCCAGCTTACGGAACGGGTGAAGCGCTCGCCATACTCGGTGGTGCTGCTGGACGAGATCGAGAAGGCGCATCCGGATGTGTTCAACATCCTGCTGCAGGTCTTTGAAGACGGACA
Organism: Acidobacteriaceae bacterium; assembly: GCA_036376445.1. GTDB lineage: Bacteria > Acidobacteriota > Terriglobia > Terriglobales > Acidobacteriaceae > KBS-83. Next base: position 16,170 of record DASVAI010000345.1, on the reverse strand, counting down.
GCTCACCGACGGCCTGGGGAACACGGTGGACTTCAAGAACGTGATCCTGATCATGACTTCGAATATTGGGGCGCGGCACCTGCAGAAGAAGCAGGGGCTGGGCTTTCAGAGCGACCGCGAAGACCTGGTGATGGAGAAGGTCGAAGACCTGGTGAAGAACGAGGTGAAGCGGACCTTCAATCCGGAGTTCCTGAACCGCCTGGACGAAGTGATCATCTTCCATGCGCTTTCGGACGCGGACCTGATCCAGATCCTCGAACTGCTGGTGCAGATGTTGAATGCGAACCTGGCACAGAAGGCGATCACGATCAGCGTGAACGAAGAGGCGAAGAAGTGGATCCTCGAAAAGACGCTGATCGACCGCACGTATGGGGCTCGGCCGCTGCGTCGCGCGCTGCAGCGCTACGTGGAGGACCCGCTCTCGGAGGCGCTGATCGCAGGCGGCATCGCGGTGCGGCCGGCTTTCCTCGAGGTGTACCTCGAGAACAACCAGCTCTTCTACCGCCCGGTGGGGTTGGAGGGCGAAGAGACGCAGGCTGACGGCGTGTTGCTGTACAGTTAGTTTCGATCACTCGCAAAGAAGAAGGCTCCGCGAAACTGCGGGGCCTTTTTCTTTGTGGACCGAGCCTCCCTATTGCATTCCAATATGTCTCGTGGCACTATTCGTATGGTCTGGCAATAGGAGATCGCGATGGCGGCATCCTCATGAGATATCTGCGTGTACTCCTGTATAGAGGGATCGGGCTGTTTCGTCATGCAAAAGCGCATCGGGAGCTCGAGGCTGAGCTCGAGAGCCACATCCGGATGGATGTTGAGGACAAGATGCGTGCTGGGATGAGCGAGCCAGAGGCCCGGCGGCACGCCATGGTGCGGCTGGGCGGCATGGAGCAGACCAGGCAAGCCTACCGCGAGCGTGGGACGGTCCCGCTGATTGAAAACCTGCTCTCGGATCTTCGCTTTGCAGCGCGGCAGCTCTACCGGAACCCGGGGTTTGCCGCGACGGCGGTCTTTACGCTTGCACTGGGGATCTGCGCGAGTGTCGCCATCTTTGCCTTCATGGATGCGACCCTGCTTCGTCCGCTTCCCTATCCCGACCCGACGCGTCTTGTTTCGCTCTTCGAGAGCACGCCTTCCGGCCCGCGATTTCATCTCTCGTATCTCGACTACCTGGACTGGAAGCGCCTGAATACGGTCTTCAGCGGGCTTGAGGCGTACGACGACACGAAATTCCTTCTACATACTCCGGGCGGTATGGAACCCGTGGATAGCGCAACGGTGAGCGCCGGCTTCTTTCGCACGCTTGGGGTGGCGCCTGTTATGGGAAGGGACTTCCGCGATGGCGAGGACACGGCCAACGCGCCATGGACTGTCCTGTTGAGCTACAGCGCTTGGCAGCAGCGCTTTGGCGGCCGCAGGGATGTACTCGGCCAGACGATCACGCTGGGCACGCGAAACGCCACTATCGTCGGCGTGCTGCCGCAGCAGTTTCATTTTGCTCCAGTGGGACCGGCCGAGTTCTGGACCGCACTGCATCGATCGCCGAAAGAAGATCGCGGGGAGCATGGCCTGTCTGCCATCGCGCGCCTGAAGGATGGGATTTCGCTTGAGAGCGCAAGCGCGGATATGGAAACCTTAGCGGGCCAGCTTGCGAAGCAATATCCGGACGCGGATGGCGGCCGGGGCGCCACCGTTCTGCCATTGGCTGAGGTGATCATTGGCAACCTGCGGCCGATCCTGCTGACACTGCTCGCGGGAGCAGCGCTGCTGCTGCTCATAGCGTGCATCAATATTGCAAGTCTGCTGCTGGTCCGCACGGAGGTGCGGTCGCGTGAGGTCGCGGTGCGCAGCGCACTGGGCGCGTCGCGCTTTCGGCTGGCCGAGCAGTTCGTCACGGAAGCGCTGCTGCTGGTGGTGCTGGGAAGCTCCGCGGGAGTGGGTGCTGCACTGATCGCGATCCGGCTGCTACGCGAACTGATTCCGCCCACGATGATGAGCGGCATGCCGTTCCTGAAGGACCTTGGCCTGAATGGCCACACGGTGGGTTTTGCGTGCGCGATCTCATTGGCTGCAGCGTTGCTCTTCTCCATTGTGCCGATAGTGCGTGTGCCGATGGTGCGCATCTCCGGTATGGGAACGAGCGGGCCCTCCGCCAGCGGACGCACCGTGGCCAGCACGCTATGGCGGCGGCTTGGCGCGAATTTAGTGGTTGTGGAGCTGGCAACGGCTATGGTGCTGCTTGTGAGTGCTGGGCTGCTGGCCAAGAGCCTCTATCGTTTGCTGAATACGGAGATCGGAATCCAGCCGGAACATCTTATCGCGATGCGAGTGCTGGCGCCGTCCTCAGCATATCCCAAGGACGAGCAGATAGCGGCACTCGGGCGACGCATCCTGGAGCAAGTGCAACAGCAACCCTGGGTATTGTCCAGCAGCATCTCACATGCTTTGCCGATTGGCCCAGGCGGCGGCAACACTACGTTTAAGATTATCGGCGAGCCGACCATCGGGGCGCCGCATGAGGTGAACCAGCGCCAAGTGAGCCCCGGCTACTTCACCACGCTCAAGGCGAGGCTGCTGCGTGGGCGCTTCTTCACCACTCGGGATGATGCCTCGAAGCTGCCTGTGACCATCATTAACCGGACGATGGCGCGCATGTTTTTCCCGGGTGAAGATCCGATTGGGAAACACATTCGTTTTGACGCTTCGGAGCCGCCGATTGAAATTGTCGGGATCGTGAATGACGTGAAGGAGGGGCCACTGGACCAGACAACACGACCCGCGCTGTATACGCCGTTCGATCAAGGACCGGATAACCATTTCTACGTGATGGTGCGAACGTCACAGAGCGAGGCGTCGGCAGTTCCCATGCTTCAGGCCCTGATTCACGAGATTGACCACAATCTCTTCTTCTCGGAAGGTGAGTCGATGGCCGAGAGGATTCAGCAATCGCCATCTGCATACCTGCATCGCTCGTCCGCGTCGCTGGTGAGCGGCTTTGCGCTGCTGGCTCTGTTGCTGGGCGCGGTGGGATTGTACGGCGTGCTCTCCTATTCGGTGAGCCAGCGAACGCGGGAGATCGGTGTGCGGATGGCACTGGGGGCGCAACGAGGCTCGGTGTATCGGATGATTCTGAGGGAGGCCGGCTGGCTGACAGCTGCAGGCATTCTTGCGGGGATGGTGTGCGCGGCAGGGTGCGCGATGCTAATGCGCTCGCTGCTGTTCGGCGTGACGGCGGTGGATCTACCCACGATGATCGCCGTGGCGGTGTTGCTGTCGATATGTGCATTCTTTGCGAGCTATCTGCCCGCGCGGCGTGCTGCATCGGTGAATCCGATGGAGGCGCTGCGGGCGGAGTGACGACAAGCCTGCCGGCGCTGGTGAAAAAAAACAGGCCCCGGGTGGGGCCTGTCCTGGTGAGGATCGAGAGAGGCGCGCGGACGCAGTGGTTGCTGCTGTCCGCGCTGAGACTTTGTTGCCTAGCTCGCGTATGCGGGCACGGCGACGGCGACCTGCGATGCGGCGATGGCAGGCTCAATGCGCGGCGGCAGTGCGTCGCCTGCGGATACAGCGGCGGCTACGGCTGCGGCTTCGGCTTCCCTCTTTGCCTGCTTCTGCTGCTTGAGGGCGATAGCGGGGGAGAGATCGACGGAGCCCTTGATGACGGCGTCCTGATGAATGACGAGGCGCGGGGCGATGATGTCGCCGGTGACCTGCGCGGTGTGGCGCAGCTCAACGCGCTCGGAGGCGTGGATCTGGCCATCGACGCGGCCGCAGATGACGACCTCGCGGGCGGAGATATGAGACTGGGCGTAGCCGTCTTCGCCGACGGTGAGGCGGCTCTCACTCAACTGAATCTTGCCGGTGACACGACCCTCAACGACCAGGTCCTCGGTGGCGGAGATATCGCCGGTAATGGTGATGTTCTTTCCGATAAGGCTGCGTTCGGTAGTGGCCATGAAGGTCTCCGGTTTTGAGTTTCCCGAGATGGGGCGCTTCGGTTCGACAGCCCTTACCTTAGTCACGTGGCGAAAAGCCGACCATCACCGAAAGGCGGTATTGCCCACCCTATTGGTGCCATACGGCTGGCCTCGGAGACCTGCGAAAGGGGGCGGTTTTCCGTGGCTTTTGCCAGGGCTTTGATCTAGAAGGAGAGACGCACCTCCCTTCTGGAGCCCTCATTGGCTGGAGCACGAAATATGATGAAGACGGTGGCAGCAGTATGCATCCTGGCTGCCGGGCTCGCCGTGATTGTGCTGATGACGAGCCAGAACAGCCTGGCGGGTCGCGACTGGATCACTTACTGGGCAAGCGGCCGGCAACTGCTATCGCATCAGAATCCTTACGATCAGGCGGCACTGGCGGCGCTGGATCGCTCCGCAGGCGCCGGGAATGGCAAGGTTGCGATCATCCGCTATCCGCCGAGCGGGCTTCTGTTTGAGCTGCTGCTGGCCCAGTTCGGGCCGCGGACCGCAGGAGTTCTGTGGATTCTCGCGCTGATTGGCGCGTTGGTGATTTCGATACGACTGCTGCGACAGATGATGGACCAGACAGGCGACCGGAACCATCTGCTCGGCTACTTGTTTCCGCCGGTGCTCTGCTGCCTTATGGCTGGGCAAATCGGCATTCTGCTGCTGCTTTCGTTCACGCTGTTTCTATATCTGCACGAACGGCACCCGTGGATTGCCGGCGCGGTGCTGTCCTTCTGCCTGTCAAAGCCGCACCTGATGGCGCTGCCGCTCACGGTTCTGGTCGTTTGGAGCTTGGGTCGCAAGCGATTCCAAATACTGGCGGGCGGCGCACTGACTCTGCTGGCGTGCGGTCTGATACCGCTCTATTTTGACCCACAGATCTGGTCGCATTACCTCGCAGGCTTTCGCGGCGAGCACATCGAGAACGAGTTTATCCCTGTGCTGAGCTGTGTCTTTCGCGTGCTGGTGCACCGCGAGTGGCAGATGCTGCAGTTTGTGCCGGTGCTCTGCGGTATTGCGTGGGCGCTGGCATATTATTGGCGCCGGCGCGATAGCTGGGAGTGGTTGCGCGACGGATCGTTCCTGATGGCGGTGGGCGTCCTTGTCGCGCCGTATGCATGGATCACAGATGAAGCCCTTGCGCTGCCTGCGGTCCTGTTTGGTCTTTACGCGCTTCCGCGCACGGGCCGCTCTGTGATTCCGTATGCAGTCCTCGCGCTGGCGGGACTAGGGGAAACATTGTTCGCCATTCCGCCGGGCACAGGCTTGTATCTGTGGACGGCGCCTGCGTGGGTGGCGTGGTGCGTGTATGCGGAATGGCCTGTCCGCGTGCGGGAGCGCGCTCCCGCGGCCGCGAGCTAACGCGGTTTCAGCTTTTCCTTCACGCTTTTGGCGAGCTTTGCAATGTCGTCCGCTTTCTTGAACGCTGTGGAAGGAAGCGTATCGTCGCCGGCGCGTTCGAGATCGGACTCCAACTCGTTGGCCAGTTGCGTCAATCGTCTGGAATCGGCTACTGCGTGAAGTCTCTGCTCCGCGTTGTAGCGGGCGCGCTGCTCGCGGGCGATGGGATCAGGTATTTCCGCACTGGGTGAATTCCCCACGATCGTGGTTGGCGACCCTGCGGGGATCCGGACAGGAGCGGACGGCATCTGCCTGCGTCCGTGCTGCTGGGGCATGTCGGGATTGAAAAAAGGTGAGAGAGCCAGGGCATGCGGGCCAAACGAGCCCGCGAGAAGAGCAAAGGCTGCGATGCGCATAGGAGCCTCCCCATACGTGAGGGCCCGGGCAGATTGTAGGTCTTACATCTACGCCCGATGCATAGTGGCTGCCGATCCGGGAACATTTCGCAACGTTGTTTTGTGAAGTGAGATGATGAAGCGCTAACTCTTGCGATGTTTTGAGCGGCACTTCCGGCTCAAGACCCGCGGGAAAGGTGCTTTAACTGACGGGCATGAGGCACGAGCAGGCACGAAACCGGATGGTTGGCGACGAGGCGCTCTCACCGGGGCGGCTGGAGGCGTTTTCCGACGGGGTGATTGCGATCATCCTGACGATCATGGTGCTGGAGCTGAAGGCTCCGGAGACGGCCGACGTGCGGGGCCTGCTGCACGACTGGCCAATCTTTGTCAGCTACTTCATCAGTTACTTTTATGTCGCGGTGTACTGGATCAACCACCACCACCTGTTCCATCGAGTGAAGCGTGTGGACCTGCCGGTGCTGTGGGCGAACATTGCGATGCTGTTCTTCATGTCGTTCATTCCCTTCTTCACGGCGTGGATGGAGAGCTCGCGCCTGAGCGCGATTCCGACGGCGGTGTATGCGGCGACGATGCTGGTGACGGGAGCGGCGTTTTCCGTGCTGGACCGCGTGGTGGCGCGACAGAGCATCGCCGACCCACAGATGGTGTTGCTGCGCCGGGCGGCGCAACGCAAGAACATGATCGCCATCGCCATTTATGCCACTGCGATCGGGACGGCGTTCTATCGCACAGGCGTCTCGCTGGCGCTGATCTTTGTGGTGGCGCTGCTGTATGCGGTGCCCACGGTGTGGGTGGAGCGCTGCGCGGACACGCTGGAGAAGAAAGAAGCGGCGCGGCACGAGCATCAGGAATTGCATCCACCCTACACGGGGCCGGACTCCGGACGGGAGTGAGAGACAACGGAACAATGAAAGGTATTGTTTGCCGCGCATACGGGTTTGTCCTGCTGCTGGGCGGCGCTGCATCGCTGGGATCCTGCGCGCAGCGCCACAGTCTATCGCGGGAGGAATTGCGTTCCGATCTGACGTCGGCGATTTCCGCAGCTAGCGAAACGGAGTTGTCGATTGACTTCGTATTGCGGGGAAAGACGACACAGGACTTTGCGGCAGGACATTTTCGGTACCTGGAACGGAATCTGCGCGACACTATCAAACAAGTTGCCGGTTCGACGCCCGAGCCGGGGCTTGAGGAGAAAGCGACCCGCAGCCGCGCGCAGATGGATGCGCTTGAGAGCATGCTGACGGCCATCGCTTCCGACACGAAAGATCCTGATGCGCTAATGGCCGCGAAACAGCGCGTGCACGCGATTCGCATCGCGCTCGCGCAGGAAAAGCCGGGACAATGAAGAAACTGCTCGGGCTGACGCTGGGCATCATGACGGCGCTGGGCGGCTTCCTCGATCTGGGGCAGATCGTGTTTACCGCGCAGGCCGGCGCGATCTTCGGCTATCAGTTGTTGTGGGCCATTGTCATCGGCACGGCGGCGATCATCGCGTACATGGAGATGTGCGGCAGGATTGCGGTCGTGGCGCGCGAGCCGGTGTTCGCGATCGTGCGGACGCATCTCGGCTTTCGGCTGGGCACGGTGGTGCTGGTCGCTTCGAACCTGCTGAACATCATTACGTGTGCGGCGGAGCTGGCGGGGACCGCAATTGTGATCCATCTGCTGACCGGCTGGCCGGAGAAGCTTGTTCTGATCGGGTCCGCGCTGGTGCTTGGCGGCATGGTGTACCTGCTGCGCTTCCAGTGGATCGAGAGAGTCTTCGGGCTTTCCGGCCTGCTGATGATTGTGTTCGCCGTTTCAGCCATCGTGATGCGTCCGGATTGGAACCGGCTCGCGCGTGGTGTGCTGCCGCATCTGCGCCAGGCGGATATGCAGCACACAATGCTGTATTGGTATTTCGCGGTTGGAATCTTCAGCGCTATGCTGATGGTGTATGAGGTGCATTTCTATTCCTCCGGAGCGATCGAGGAGGACTGGAAGGTGGACGACCTGAGTGAAAACTTCATGGTCGCGACATTCGGCTCGATCCTGGGATCGCTGCTTACGGTGGCCTTGCTGGTTGTGGCGGCGGCGGTGTTTCTGCCGCGAGGGATTTTTCCCGATCTGCTGAGCACGACCGTGATGGCAGGAGCGCTTCCCTTCGCGCAGAAAGCGCTGATCATAGCGCTCCTTGGAACGCTGGCCTGCATTGCGGGTGCGACGGTCGAGACGACACTCTCCAGCGCTTACAATCTCTGCCAGTTTTTCAATCTTCGCTGGGGAAAGGACCTGCCCGCGCGCGAGGCGCCTGCCTATACGGCGGCATGGATTGGGATGTTTTCGCTGTCCACGGGAATTGCGTTGCTGGGCGTTCGCCCGCTGAAGCTGGTGAATGTATCGGTCATCTTCGGAATGGTGGTGATGCCGTTGACGTACTACCCGATTCTGCGAGTTGCCGCGGACAAGAAGATCATGGGCAAGCACGTGAACAGCAGAGCGGTGACGGCAATCGGCGTTGTGTTCCTGGTGCTGATTACGGCGGCGGCGCTGGCGGCGATCCCTCTGATGATCGTGACGCACTCGGGCCAGCCCTGATTCCTACTAGTCAGCTCTGGCGAGGCAGACGCATAATCCTCTACGGAGGATGCTCCCATTTCTGAAAGAGGCCGCACGTTGAACGCTTTTCGGTTTGCCCTGCCCTGCTCTGCTTCTCGTTCGTTTCTGGCTGCAGTGTTGGCTGCGCCGCTGATCGCGGGCGTTCCTGCTGCGCAGGCGCACGCTGCTCCGAAATCGGCGGCACGCGCAAGTGTGCTGCTGGACCGCGTGACTGCGAGCAAGCCGCTGGGGAACGGCATGGAGCTGCACAGCGGCCCGGCGATGATGACCATAACAGCGCTGCGCGATGATGTGATCCGGGTGCGGGTAGGGCCGGAGGGCACACTGCCGGAGGATGCGTCCTGGGCGGTGCTGCAGGAGGCACGCACGGCAAAGGTAACGGTGATAGCGGCAAATAGCGGGAACGCCGTCGGCTTCAAGACGGCAAAGCTGATGGTGAGCGTGGACAAGGCGACGATGGCGCTGAGGGTGACGGACCTGGAGGGCCACCTCATTGACCAGGATGAACCCGGGCGGCCTGTCGAGTACTACGAAGGAAAGAATGGGGGCAAGGGCTTTCGCGTGACTAAGGTCTCGCCGCCGGCGGAGCATTACTTCGCGCTGGGCGACAAGCCGGGACCGCTGGACCGGCGGAACATGGCCTTCACGATGTGGAACACGGACGCGTTTGGGTTTCAGGAGTCGACGGATCCGATCTACAAATCGATTCCATTTGTGCTGACGATGAATGACGGACGGGCGGCGGGGCTATTCCTGGACAACACCTGGCGCACGAGTTGGGAGTTCAACAAGCGGCAGCGCGACGCGTGGAGCTTTACGGCGCCCAACGGGCCGCTGGATTACTACATTCTGTACGGGCCTGACCCGAAGCAGGTGCTGGGCGAGTGGGCGTGGCTGGTGGGGCACACGCCTCTGCCGCCGAAGTGGTCGCTGGGCTTTCAGCAATCGCGGTACAGCTACTATCCGGAGACGGAGGTGCGCGATATTGCGAAGCACCTGCGCGCGGATCACATTCCGGCGGATGTAATCTGGCTGGACATCGACTATCAGCAGGACAATCGCCCGTTTACGGTGGATCGCAAGCGCTTCCCGCATTTTGAGCAGATGATCAAGGACCTGGCGGCGGAAGACTTCAGCACGGTTACGATTGTCGATCTGCACGTAGCGAAGCTGCAGAATGCGGGATACAAGCCGTACGACACGGGAGTGGCGGGCGATCACTTTGTGAAGATGCCGGACGGCTCGACTTACGTGGGGACGGTGTGGCCGGGGCCGTCGGTGTTTCCGGATTTTACGCAGAAGAGCACGCGCGAATGGTGGGGCACGCTGTTCGCGACGTTCATGAAGGACGGGGTCGCCGGATTCTGGAACGACATGAATGAGCCGGCAATCTTCAATGTGCCGTCGAAGACGATGCCGGACGATGTGCAGCACCGCATCGATGAGCCGGGTTTCGCGAAGCGGACGGCGAATCACCTGGAGATTCATAACGTGTACGGAATGGAGAACACGCGGGGAACGCACGACGGCATGGCGACGATTGCTCCGAATCTGCGGCCGTTTGTGATGACGCGCGCGAGCTATGCCGGCGGGCAACGCTATGCGGCGACATGGACGGGCGACAACTCGAGTACATGGAACCATCTGCGGCTGACCACGCCGATGCTGGAAAACCTGGGTCTGAGCGGCTTTGCCATGACGGGCGCGGATGTGGGCGGCTTTGCCGGCACGCCGCCGGCGGACCTGCTGACGAAGTGGCTGGAGGTGGCGGCGTTCCAACCGATCGATCGCGATCACACAGCGAAGGGCACGGCATACCAGGAGCCGTGGGTAAACGGCCCAGAGCAGGAGAACATCCGGCGTCGCTACATTGAGGAGCGTTACCGGCTAATGCCGTATCTGTATACGACGACGGAAGAGATGAGCCGGACAGGCGTACCGATTGTGCGGCCGCTGTTTGTCGAGTTCCCTGACGCGACCGACGACAAGCATCCGATGGACAACGATACGCCGAATGAGTTTCTGTTTGGGCCGGACATACTGGTTGCTCCCGCCCCTTACCCGGATGAGCTGGATGATTATTTTGTGCAGTTGCCGCCGGTGACCTGGTACGACTACTGGACCGGCGCGAAGCTGCCGCCACTGCCGAAGATGAGCAGCCGCGATCTGGAACAGCCAGGCGCGAAGGAAGAGATGGAGCGGCTGATGGCGCCGTTCCACATCAAGCCGAGCCTGGATGTGCTGCCGGTGTTTGTGCGCGAGGGAGCGATTGTGCCGATTGCTCCGCTGACGCAGACCACGAAGGAAACACCGAACGGACCGCTGACGGTGCGGGTGTACTTACCTCAGTCGGGAACAACGGAGACGGGCACGCAGCCGTGTGCGGGATCGGTGTATCTGGATGACGGCGTGACGCTCGACTACCAGAAAGGGCAGTTCATGCGGGAGCAGTTCTCGTGCACGGTTAACGGGGAGACCGTAACGGTGAAGGCCGCGCCGCGCGAGGGCAGCTACACGCCATGGTGGACGGTGCTGCACATCGAGGTATATGGCGGGCCGGGGACGACGGCGGAGGGCGCGGACGGAACGCTGGTGACTTACAACTCGCAGCGGCACGCGATGCTGGCCACGATTGCGGACGTCGGCAAGGGCGCCGAGGTGACGCTGAAGTACAGCCGGTGATGCTGCAACGCTCCATCCTTCTGATTAGCGGCGCGCCGGCCAGCGGCAAGAGCACGGTGGCTCGCGCGCTGGCGGCGACGTTTGGATTTCCGCTGCTCTCAAAAGATACGTTCAAGGAATCGCTCTATGAATCGCTGGGCGGGCTTCTTGCGGAGCGAACCAGTTCGCCGGAAGATCTGTCGCGGCTGCTGAGCCGCGCGGCGATGGACGTGTTGTGGTCGGCTGCGCCCGATTGCCCGCAGGTGATTCTCGAGGCGAACTTCCGTACGCAGAGCGAGGGGGAACGCGCGCGATTCGCGGCGCTTGCAGGACGGAAGCTGGAGGTCTACTGCCGCTGCTCGCCCGAGGAAGCTTCGCGGCGCTTCCGCGAACGCGCTGAGCGGGAGCGGCATCATCCGGCGCACAGCGTAAAGAGCCTGTCCGCCGATGCGATGCGGGAGTATGACCGGCCGTTCGGGCTTTGCCCGGTGATCGAGGTGGATACGGAGTTGCCGGTGGATACGGCGGAGATTGTCCGGCAGATCGGCGGATACTGGCCGGATCTGCCGGGTCGTCAGCCCAGCACGTCGGTGATGCCGTAGCCCTGCAGTTGGCGATCTGAGAGGTTGAGATTGAACGGCTGGTATTCGGGAAGCTGATCGAGCCGTGCCTGCACGCTGTTGGAGATGAAGGAGCGCGGCGGCACGATGCGATGCATGGCAGGACCCCACGCACCAATCTCCCATTCGTCATGGGCCGCTCCAATGACCTTACGCCGATCGACAGGCAAATATTGCCTGAGGGCGGCAGGAGCAAAGGCCAGTCCGCACTGGATGGCTTTGCGCATCATCCAGGCGAGCGAGATGTCCGAGAGGTCGCGGTCGGAATATCCGCCGCCGACATCGCCGTGCGTACCGGCAAACCAGACCTGCTCCATCTGAGCATCGTTGACGCGATCGGTGCCGTCTGGATTCGTCCACAGCGTCGGCTCCAACCGCCGCCGTCGATCGTCGATGGAGACGGCCTGGCAGGCATTTTGGACTGAGGGATGGAGAGCGGTGTCGAGCAAACCATATCTTCTTTCGTCCAGTTGTTCGAAGATTGCGGGGATGCCGTGCGAGCCGACCGTTTCCCAGACGCCGATCATGCGGACACCTGCGCCCTGAATGTCATACTGCTGTTCGAGCGCGTACTTCATGGCGGCCTGCCTTTCCGGATCGGGCTCGCGGTAGGCGGCGAAGACGCGCCGGGCCGCATCATCATCGAGATTCTTTGTCGGCAGACCGAAGCGGGCAATCATGCCGCCAAGGCTGCGCGCGATGTATGCGCCGCGGCTGGAGCCGAAGACATAGATGGTAGCGCCGGGCGACCACGCATCGGTAAGGCGCCGATAGCACTCCTGAATCTTTTGGAAGAGCGCCTCACCGATCGCATCGCCGGCGAGGCGATCGATCGGCGTGCCGGCGCCGTTTACGCCGCTATCGTACAAAGGCTGCTGTAAGTTGTCGCTAATGAGCGCACAGAAGAACTTGCGCACATTGGTGTCGTTGGCAGCAACTTCATGTCCGTGCGGCGTGCTCCAGGTGCCGTCCGCGCACAAGATGAGCTTCTTCGGCATCAATCCCCCTGAAAGAAACGAGGGGTGGGGGGCCCCGCTTCATGGCATGTGGAGAACTGTACTTCACGCGACGGGTGTCACGGAAGCTGCATGATCTTGCCTAAGAATTATTGCGCTTGTGTTGCAACAGATCGGGTGCGTGTTGGGCGGCCTCGTGGATGAGGATGCCCATCTTGGGATGGGAGGGCTCGAAGTCTGCCTGGAGGCCCATAGCGGCGAGCTCTTCGCTGGTGCTGGGGCCGATGGAAAGGATGACGGCGCGGGGCATCGCTTGCAGCAGGTTGTTCCTGAGGCCCATCTCTTCTGCGATCTGGAAGAGATGCGTGACCTGCACGGCAGTGAGCAGGACGATGACATCCACCCCGCCGCCAATAATGGAGCGGACTGCGCTGCGCAGCGGCTCCAGATCTTCGGGCATTGCCCAGTGGTAGACCGGCACGGGCGTGCATTGTACGCCGCGCTCGACAAGCGCACTGAGGAGATCCGGATTGCTCGCGCCGTATTCCTGCACTGCGGCGCGCATACCGCGAAGGCTTGCACCAAAGGCGGTGTCGAGCGAGGAGACGAGTTCGTGCCAGGTGCAGGGCTCCGGGGCCGACACAGTAATCGGCACACCTAGTTCGCGCAGTGCAGCATTCGGTTTGGGGCCGCGGCTGGCGATCTTTACCTGGCGCAAGGCTTCGATGAAGCGCTCACGGGCGTATTGCGTGGCGACGATCTCGGTGAGGCGGCGGATACCTACCCCGGTGAGGAAGATGACGAGATCGTACTCACCGGCGAGGAGATGGTGGGCGAACTGCAGGGCTTCGTGATTGGATTCGAGCGGCACCTCGCGCATGGCAGGGGCAACGATAGGCTCGCCGCCCGCGGCGCGGATGAGCTTTTCAATTTCCGCCGCGCGGCGGCTTTCGAGTGCGAGCACGCGCAGTCCGCTGAACCCTTGAGTTGCCATGATTCATTATGCAGCTAACCGACGCGCCCTCAGCCTGTTGGGACTGTTAACCAGCGCGTTCCTCATCGGCGCGTACGCATGAAGTGGTCTATTCGCGCTCGATCAAGACCTTCCAACGTCCCTTGCGCGCCGCGTTCCTGAGAGCATCATGATCGCGTTCGGTCTGGTCGGCATAGGCGGTTGAGAAGGTTGCAATTGCTTGATCGAAAGCATCGCCCTGTCCCAGATAGCCAGTGATCAAGGCCGGCTCGCTGGAGCGTGCGTGGGAGAGCGCCAGCGAATTGCCGCACCAGTCAGCGAATTGCAGCATCTCGGCTGATCCAAACTGCTCTACCGCGAACTTGATTTTTACGTCTCTGAGTTGGCGGATGTAGAAATGGTTTCCCGTCATACTTTCCGTCCAGCCGAGAAAAATGTCACTCACGGATTGCATGAGCTGCTGACCATTGACGACTCGCTCTCCGTTATTTGCGCAGATGCTTTGCCAGCATAGGCCTCCAGCACTGACGCACGGGCTTGCTTGACCTGCAGGAAAAGCGGGTCCTTCTCACCCGCCGTCAACAACATCACCGCACATCTCGTGCCAACGCTGCCGACACCAACTACCTTTATAGCTATGTCTTTGAGATGAAATCGGTCGAGGAGTACACGTCGGGCCGGCGGCAGGCTAGCTCTATAGCGTGCGAAGGCATCTCGTATTACTTCATGAAACTTCTCAGTACCGCGTTCCCGCCAGTGATATATGGTCGGAGGGTTGTCTTTGATTTCTACAACCTCACCGACGGTATGCGCCAGCTTGGGAAAATCGCTCTCGACAATGCTGCGCTGGCGGCCTTTTGCCAAGCGTTTCCCGCATGGTCTGGGGACGCGAGGACTTATCCGTCTTATCGTAGGTCACGATGCTTCTCGCAATTGCATGGCGGGTGTGCGGCCAGAATCCGTCGCACCGGCAGCGGTCATGACGTGGCTCCCAATCGACCGCAGCAAACCCCAATGATGTAATCGAATTCCGAATGAACAAACTGCCCGTCCTGCTGGCGAATCGGGTCGCAAAGCCCTGGATGCTACTCCCCACTCGGGGATGGTATTGTGCACCTGTCATGGACGGTGAACAATGCCGCTTTAACGTACATGCCGGGCGTTATATCGCGAACTGGCAAAACTGATAGTTCTGCTGGCGTTTACAGTGGTGTTCCAACTCCCGATCAGTGCGCCTAGCGTGAAACCGGAGGGGAAATAAAACGATGCCCTGAGAGCGCTTCGCGGAGCGCCGTAACCAAGTCTGAAGCAACACGCGATTTTACGACATAACCCAGGGCACCCTCGGCCAGGCACGCATGCACAAACTCAACTCTCTCGTGGACGGTGAGAAACACAAATCTTGCTCTAGTCCCGTTTTGTCTCAGTTCATGGGCCGCTTCAATCCCAGTCAGGCCCGGCATCGATATATCCAGCAAAATGATGTCAGGTTGAAGTCGCCGGGCTGCGGAGACAAGGTCTCTGCCATTATCGACGCTCCCCACGATCTCGTAGTCCCCTTCCAACAGAGCTTTCACTCTATCAATCATGGGACCATGGTCGTCGGCGAGTAAGACAGTAGGCCGCGTCACGGAGCTACCTGCCTTTTTCAGGATTCAGCAGTGTGCGTGCGTCTTCCTGCGTTCTGAACTGATGGACGGAGCGGTCGCCTGATTCGCGGTCGGTACGTCGATTCTCTTTCGCAGTCGCTATGGCTTGCTTGGAGTGAACCGTGTTCAAGCATTGCCATTGTTTAGTCACTGCCCCACCGCGTTACAACATCGGTATGCGCTTAGATCCAAGGGGTTCCGCGTGCATAATGTGCAGCTTATGCACGCCAAGGGTCTCCCGTTCCCGGACAGAGTTACCCTGTGACTCCCAAGTTCGCTCTATTCAGAGAGAATCCTATTGCGGACGCAAAGGCACGACTACTAGCACAACTTATAGGCGGGCTACGCCGAAATCAGCCCTTGCCTAAGCGCGAGAAGGACAATATCGGCGTTACTCTTGAGGTTGAATGATCTCATAATGTGATACTTGTGGAACATCACGGTCTTTTCGCTGACATGGAGAATGCCGCCGACTTCTTTCATGGGGCGGCCCTCGGCAAGCAGCTGTAGTACTTCACGCTGACGGGGAGTCAGCTCCTTTGAGTATTGACGAGCACGGTCCTCACGCACTGCCCAGTTCTCCGGTTTGAGCCTGGCCGTAACGTACGACTTACCACGCAAGACTTCGGTTATGGCGGTTAGAAGTTCCGAAGCCGCAGAATGCTTGAGGACGTATCCTACAGCTCCCAGTCTGAGGACAGCGGCAGCAAGATTACGGTCGTCCTTCATCGTCAGGAAGACAATCTTCACATTTGGGAGCGACTGTTTGAGCTGAACGGCCGCGTCCAAACCGTTCAGGAGCGGCATGCTTATGTCAAGTATCACGATGTCTGGCTTCAGCTGTTGAGCGGCTTTTATCAATGCCCGACCATCGCCGACAACACCGACAACATCCTGGCCTTTCTCCTCCAATAGAGACCGAAGCCCCTCTATCACCATCGTGTGGTCGTCAGCGAGGAGAATTCGTGGGCGTGCCATCGCCTGGCTA
>DASVAI010000341.1:0-3021 GCA_036376445.1 Acidobacteriaceae bacterium | reverse complement strand
GATTCGGCGACCGCGATGCCGAAGTTTTCCTGGTGCGAGGGGAGCGCGAAGGCTTCTGCCGCAAAAAGGGCGCTCCACTTCATGGTGCCGCGTAGCATGCCCGTCCAGAGGATGCGGTCGGAGATGCCGAGAGCGGTGGCGCGCGCGGCGAGCGTGGGCTGCCATTGGACATCGTCGGGGCCGGCGAAGACGAGATGCCATGCGGGATCTGTCGCAAGCGTGGCGGCGAAGGCTTCGAGCAGGAGATCGCAGCCTTTCTTCGGGTGCAGGCGACCCATGAAGAGCAGGATGCGGTTGTCGCGCAGATCGGGATAGCGATTGAGGAACAGAGAGGCGTCGATGCCGGCGGGCGGAAGCGCAGTGCCGAGGCCGGTGACGACCGCGTGTGCGCGATAGAGCGCGAAGGATTCGGGAGCGAGGAGTTTTTCCTGCTCGCAGGTGAAGAGGACGGCGCGCGCATCGCGGACAACGCGGTAGTCTGCCCAGGGCCAGTAGAGCGACTTCTTCAGGTGCTTGAGCGGAAAGGTGCGTTTGAACCATGGATCGAGCATCCCATGAGGAAAGACATAGTATGGCGTTTGCGTATGATGCAGCGCGCGCCACGCGCCGAAGCTGTGGTATTGCCACAGGCCGTGGACGATAACGGCGTCATAGCGTTGGCGATTGCGGCGAAGCCAGGGGATGTATTGAGGCGCGTAGAGATAGCTGGTGCGGCCGGGACCGAGCGCGTGGACGGGAAGAGGGAAGCTGTGGACGTCGGGATCCGCGGGATCATCGAGGGAGCCGACTTCGATGGAGTGGCCTTCGCGGCGATGCACGGCGGAGAGGCTGCGGATGGCTTCCGCGGGGCCACCGCCGGCGGCGCGAATGGAGGCGATGACGTGAAGGAGCTTCATGAGGTGGATGGCTGCACGGATTCTACAGACCCAGTGTGCGGGACCGTCATCTGAATCCGAAATGGCCCGATGGCATCATGAATAGGACGGGACATGGCCCGGCGGTGTCGGTTGCCGGCGTGGAACGAGTAAGTTGAGGAGAGAGGCACGTGGCGACGCAACCGGTTTCTGATGCACTGGTGTTTTTTGGAGCGACGGGCGATCTGGCGTTCAAGCAGATTTTTCCTTCGCTGCAGCGGCTGGCGAAGCGCGGCAAGTTGAAGGGGCCCGTGATCGGCGTTGCGAAGTCGGACTGGACGCTCGATGACCTGAAGAAGCGCGCGAAGGACAGCGTGGAGCAGCACGGCGGGCTCGATCCGGAAGGATTCGAGAAGCTGATCGCACGGCTGTGCTATGTGGACGGCGATTACGCGGATATATCGACCTTTCAGCAGGTGCGCAAGGAATTGGGAGCGGCACAGCATCCGATCCACTACCTCGCGATCCCGCCGAGCTTGTTTGGGATGGTGCTGGAGCAGTTGAAGCAGTCGGGTTGCGCCGATGGCGCACGCGTGGTGATCGAAAAGCCGTTCGGGCATGATCTGGAATCGGCGATTGAGCTGAACCAGATTGTGCACCAGACATTTGACGAGAAAGATGTCTTCCGCATTGACCATTACCTGGGCAAAAACGCGGTGCAGAACCTGATCTTCTTCCGCTTCAACAACTCCTTCCTGGAGCCGATCTGGAACCGGCAGTACGTGGAGAGCGTGCAGATCACGATGGCGGAGAGCTTCGGCGTGCAGGGGCGCGGGCATTTTTACGACGCCACGGGAGCGATCCGTGATGTGGTGCAGAACCATCTCATGCAACTGCTGAGCAACATTGCCATGGAGCCGCCGATCGGCTCATGGGCCGAGGCATTGCGCGATGAGCGCACGAAAGTGCTGAGAGGCGTGCAGTGCCTGGAGCCAAGCGAGGTGGTGCGCGGGCAGTTCGAAGGCTATCGGAACGAGCCGGGGGTGAACCCGGACTCGACTGTGGAGACATACGCGGCGCTGAAGATCTGCATCAACAGCTGGCGCTGGAAGGATGTGCCGATCTATATCCGGGCAGGCAAATCGCTGCCGGTGACAGCGACGGAAGTCGTGGCGCGGCTGCGGCGGCATCCCGACATTTTCTCCAGAGATCCATTGCCCTCGAATTATGTGCGCTTTCGGGTGAGCCCGGAGATGACGATCGGGCTGGGCGCGCATGTGCGCCTGCCGGGAGAAATTACGCGCGGCACGCCGGTGGAGATGATGGCGACGCAGCAGGCCAAAGCCGAAGACATATTGCCCTATGAGGAGCTGCTGGCCGATGCAATCATCGGCAACCAGGCGCGCTTTGCCCGCGCGGATTACGTGGAGGAGGCTTGGCGAATACTCGATCCGCTGCTGAAGAACATGCCTCCGGTACAAATGTACAAGCCGGGGACGTGGGGTCCGCCGGCGGCGGAGAAAATGGCAGCGCCGGATGGCGGCTGGCTGGATCCGAAGGTCTAGAGGGTGTGACGCGGGAGTTTGAGCGGCGCTTCGCGCCGATATTGAACGATAGATACAGCAGGTCCTCACTCCACCTTCGGTTACGCTCAGGATGACGAGAGCTGTGTGCGGTTACGTATGATTAGCCCTCTAGAGGGCGCGGCCGGCGGCTGCGCCTGAGGCCCATGCCCACTGGAAATTGTAACCGCCGAGGTGCCCTGTGACATCGACTGCCTCGCCGATGAAGTAGAGGCCGGGGACGCGGCGGCTTTCCATGGTCTGAGCGGAAAGCTCCGCGGTGGAGATGCCGCCGGCGGTGACTTCGGCTTTTGCGTATCCCTCGTTGCCGGCGGGCGAGACTTCCCAGCGATGCAGGCGCTCTTCGGCGGCGAGTAGCGCGGTGTTGCTCCAGCCCGTGGGCGGATGGACTGCGGCCCAGCGATCGGCGAGGCGCTGGGGCAGGACAGAGCGCAGGGCGGCTCGGAGTGAGGTGCTGTCGCGGCCCGCGGGCTTGGAGCGAAGCGGCGCGGTGAGGTCATGGCCGGGCGCGAGATCGATGGTGATCGCGGAGCCGGGCATCCAGTATGAGGAAATCTGCAGGATGGCCGGGCCGCTGAGTCCGC
>DASVAI010000343.1:0-15961 GCA_036376445.1 Acidobacteriaceae bacterium | reverse complement strand
GTCGCTGATGCCCGCCAGCAGGAACAGCGCAAATGCCACGCGATAGCGGCTGTCCAATACAGCGGTGACCAGGAAAGGAATGATGCACAGCCGCAGAAACGTAAGCTGGTTCGGTGCGGCGCGAAGATCTTTCAGCACTGGCAGCGAGTCATGGCGATCAAATGAGGGCAAAGCAAGCATGCCGCTCGCCCTTCTAGAAACTCATCCTACCGCAGCAGCCCTGGGGCAACCAACGCAAAGCCCCACCCGGTCGATTCGTCCGGCCTTGTTATACTGAAGGGGCTGTTCCCCCATAGGCGCGTAGCTCAGTTGGTTAGAGCGCTACCTTGACACGGTAGAGGTCAGGAGTTCGAGTCTCCTCGTGCCTACCATTCTCATTCCCGCCCGCACTCCAATCCGGGGTGATTTAAAAGCTGGTATTCAGCCGTAGCAGCAAACTACGTGCCGGTGCAATAGCGTTTCCTGAGAAGAGTCCCTGGAAATCGATTACGTTCAGCCGGTTGTTCAGATTGGTCGCGTCGAGTTGAAGGCGCGTCTGCATGCGGTCGTCCTGATACAGATCGGCGCCCAGCAATGCATTCACAGACAGATCTGGTCGTCACGATCGCGCTCGAAATTGAGCCTGTTTATCATTCTCGCGCCGTATTGGGCTACTGCCTCTGCTTCGGTACCTTGATATTCAAATGGCAGCCCGGAACCGTATTCCGCTCCCGCCGCTATCCACTTCCGGGGTGTTAACTGATATTGAAGCCGCGTTCGGAAGGTATTTCGCTGATCCTGTGAGTTTGGGGAATGCCCTCGCAATTGAGTCACTGCCGTGTTCACATCGTCACCAAGAAAGAGCCCTCCCATGACCGGAAACCAGACATTGCCGACCATGTACGAGTAGCTGGCATAGCCGTGCAGCCTGCCCCACCTTACGACGGACAGTTTGCTCTCCGCGCCATAGATCACTCCCTTATCGAAAGCAATCGGGTAGCTAAGGCCGGTGTTGAGCAGTTGATCGTCATCCGCAAAGTTGCGCGCATCCCTGCTGTAGACGTTTGCGTCGAGGCGCGCGTGATTGGAGAGTCCCTTCGAGACACCGCTCTCAAAGTAGCTGCCCATTGACGGCCGCACCGGCAGATGAAGAAACTGCGGGCTCAGTACGTCAGTCTGCGGTGAACTGGAGAACAGGATATTTTCGAACGATGGTGTTTGGAAAATGCGATCGAAAGAAGCATGCAGCACGGCGTTCCATGACGGCACATATCTGCCCACGGAGACTCGCGGGCTGAACGCATTCTTGTTCACCACAAGCTGGTAGTGGTCCCACCGCAGCCCGGCGCGCACCGTCCAATTGCCTGCGCGAAACAGATCTTCGACAAATGCACCCTGCCCAAGGTCAGGCCGCTGATCGGCAAATGTAAAGGTCGGCGGTGTGCCCGGATCGAAGTATGAGGGATTCGTAATTCGATAATCGAAGCGCTCGTGGAGCGAGATGGAGTCTGCTTCTATGCCTGCTTTGAGATCGTGCCGGCCGCGATTGAGCGATCCTGTCTCCTTGAAACACTCCTCCCGAAAACTATTGTGTTGGAAAACCAGCAGCGGAGTGGATTGCCGATTAGAGTCCAGATCGTTCGCGCTGTCGCGCACCATACCTGCGAGAGCAATCATCGCATCAGCCGATATCGTGTGCTGAAAGTGGACAGTACCGAGAGTCTCCTGAATATCTGCATGCTGACGCTATCCTGCCTGCGCTGCGGGATCTCATTCGGTATCAGAAAACGCGATGACTCGTGTGGTACTTGCAGGCTCGCGCGGTCTCGCGAGGTCACATTGGCCTGCACTCCTCGTAGCCTGCTCGGATGGAAATCCGAGGATGCCACGGCGTTCTTCATATACGGCGTGAGATGCACACGACTTTTTATCTGTTCGTCTTATTAAAACCAGAGGCGCCGGGCGATAACCCTGCCGGGCAAAGAGAATTTCTCCGATGCCGGTCGGTCCGATGCCTCCTGGATACCCGCGCTCTACCAAGTGAGCTGATTCGCGACCGCATACGTGCCGACCGGCAAGTTGCATGTCGGGTAGCCATGCGGGTCACGGTCATGATGTACCGGGAAGCGTGACGCTGAGCCGAGATTCGCTTGATGCATCATTTGCTGCTTTCTTTCCGAAGGAATTTGGGTGTTAGATGATGGGACCGCTGCGCCGGACGCAGTCACGGCCATTCACTTTTGATTCATGTTTCGTGAGCCACGGGACACTCAGCTTTTGAATATCCGCGCGCTTGTCGCGCATCCGATAGGTACAGACTATGTACAACGCAAAAGCCTACTCTGCCGCCAGTGCGACATCGCCGCTAGCCTCTACTACGATCGCGCGGCGCGATCCAACAGATACCGATGTTCAGATCGAAATCCTTTACTGCGGCATCTGCCACTCTGACCTGCACCAGGTGCGCAACGAGTGGAGCGGCGTGATGCCCACAGTCTATCCATGTGTTCCCGGTCACGAGATTGTGGGCCGCGTGACCAAGGTGGGCTCCGCGGTGAAAAAGTTCAAGGCAGGAGACATCGCGGCCGTGGGCTGCATGGTGGACTCCGACGGCACCTGTCAGAACTGTAAGGAGGGACTGGAGCAGTTCTGTCCCAACCTGACCTTGACCTATAACTTCCCGGACAAGCACACAAATGGGATCACCTACGGCGGCTACTCCGACAGTGTAGTTGTCGATCAGCGCTTTGTGCTGAGGGTGCCGTCGAATCTTGAGCTTGCCGGCGCCGCTCCACTGCTCTGCGCGGGCATCACGACCTTCTCGCCGCTGCACCACTGGGGCGTGACCAAAGGCAAGAAGGTCGGCATCGTGGGGCTCGGTGGGCTGGGCCATATGGGCGTCAAGTTCGCACATGCGCTGGGCGCTCATACCGTTCTCTTCACCACGTCGCCGGGCAAGAAGGACGATGCATTGCGACTGGGCGCGGATGAGGTGGTGGTTTCGCGCAACGCTGATGAGATGGCGAAGCACGCGGGCAGCTTCAATTTCATACTCGATGCGGTATCTGCCGACCACGACATCAATGCCCTGCTTGGCCTCCTCCGCCGCGACGGCAATCTGTGCCTCGTAGGCGCGCCGGAGAAGCCGCTCGCCGTGTCCTCATTCGGACTGATCATCGGGCGCAAGAGCCTTTCGGGATCGCTGATTGGCGGCATCAAGGAGACACAGGAGATGCTCGACTTCTGCGGCAAGCACAACATCACGGCGGATGTGGAAGTGATTCCGATCCAGAAGGTCAATGAGGCCTATGAGCGGCTGCTGAAGTCGGATGTGAAGTATCGCTTCTCGATCGACATGGCGTCGCTGAAGAACGCGTAAACCCACTGCGGGAGCCCGCTTTCTGAGGGACTTCCGCAGATTTACTGTAGCGGCTCCTCCCGGTAGAGCTGCGCTGTGTGGCGCGCCGTGATGAAGATGGTCATGGCGAACATGCAAGTGGCCGCGATGATGCCGCCCACGTCGAACAGCCGCCATTTGTAGCCGAGGATGGTTGCATACGGGCTGCGCATCAGTGCGAAGTTGCCGATCACGAGCAGGATGCGGATCTCGGTCGGCCCGAAGATGCCCTGCGACATTTCAAAGCGCGACAGCGTATAGGTTGCGAGATAGCTTTCGCCGGAGAGCAGCAGGAAACCAATCAGCATGGCAACGGCGACCGGCCAGTGCACGAGACCGGAGAGGCCGAGTCCACACATGAGCGCGATGGCCCCCAGCATGTCTACCATGTGATCGACATAGAAGCCGAAGCGTGGCCGCTGCTGGTTGCGCACGCGGGCCAGCGTGCCGTCCATGCTGTCACCGAGCCAGTTGACGACGATACAGAGATTCACCAGGAGCAACGCATACCGGGTTTCGCGGGCGAGTACGTATGCGGCCCCGGCTCCAATCTGCGCAAGGAAGCCAAGCGCGGTGAGTTGATCGGACGTGAGCCAGCGCGGCGCGCGCCGGGACATCCATTCGAGCACCTGCTTTTCATGCGCGGCGGTGAGCGAGCGATTGACGCGGACTACGTTCCTGAAGCTCTTGCTGTCTTTGGCTGCGGCGAAAGCGGGACTCATGGTTTTGCGTTCTCCTCTATCGGTGGGCGCGAAGCGCATTGCATGCTGCGCGCAGTGTGAACTCCATAGACTCGCGGGGAATGCTCTCGACGTAAGGACCGATCAGCCACTTGAGTCCCGCGGGAATGTCGCGCGTGAGCGAGACGGTCTCGATCTGCAGGTAGAGACCGCCGTCTTTCTCCTCGTAGCTCCAGTAGGTATTGAGCCGCCAGAGAAAGCCATGCGCTGCGCCGGGGCTCAGTGCATGCTCGGTCGGCGAGCCTGGCGACGCAATCTCGGCGATTCGTGTGCTGCGCGAGCTGCTGTACCCATGCTGCGCGTCCAGCTTTTCGTAGGCGATGTCGTAGTCGGTGTCCATCACCACCGTGATGCCGTGATGTTGGCGCACGCGCATGGAGGCTTGCAGGCGATCTGCGCTGCGCGAGATCAGCCTTGCGCGGAGCACCTGCGGAGCAAAGTACCGCGGGTAATTGTTGTAGTCCTGCATGAGTTGCACGAAGTCCGTTGCTTTTGCGCCGGGGACGAACGCAGTGCCGCGCCAGTGATGGAGCAGCGATCCGGCTGTCACTGCGCCGGACCGAGTGGTGAGCTGCTCGATGACGACCTCTCCAGTGCCCAGGCGTGCAGTCTCCGCTGCGGGCTCATGGGCCGCAAATGCGAGAAAGGTGTTGCGCGACTGATGCTGCCGGGCAAGGCGCGCTTCGGTTGCGGTTGCATACGCCTGAAAAGCGGCCAGGGCGGCAGGCGCCGGCTGGGCGAAAAGACAGCAGGGCAAGGCAGCGAGAAGCAACGCGGTGAACGATGATCGAAGGAACCCTTTCCTCATGAGTTCGAGGGTGCACTCGGGGCGACCGCAGAACAATGCAAAACGTCTCATGGCGAGGAAGTTTGATCCTCACGGCCTAAGTGTCTGCAGGAATGTGAGTTCGGAGAAATCCTCACTTTGAGAGAAGGCGTAAGTAGCGTTGCATCTCAGCTACACTTCCAGCCATGACCCAGCCCCGGCCAGCCCGGAGTCGCTATCGCTTCGGTGTGTTCGAAGCGGATACCGCCACAGGCGAGCTTCGCCGGCAAGGCTTGCGGGTGAAACTGCACTCCCAGCCATTGCAGCTTTTGTTTCTGCTGCTGGAAAGGCCGGGCGAATTGCTGACCCGGGAGGAGATCTGCCGGGAACTGTGGCCCGATGGCACCTTTGTTGACTACGAACATGGAGTGAACTCGGCGATGAACCGTATCCGCGAAGCCCTGGGGGACAAGGCAAGCAGTCCGCGATTCATTGAGACGATAGCTCGTCGCGGCTATCGCTTTGTGGCTCCGGTAGAGCGGATCGCTCCACTCGAGATGCCGCAGGCTCCGCCAGCGGCCGATCTCGAAGCCAGGCAGACGGGATTTCTCGACGGCATTCTGGCGTCGCCCGAGGACTTGCCGAAGGCGCATCCCCAGCTGGTGCGTACGCTTTTTCTGCTGCTGCAGGCGACGTATCTGGCCTTTTATGTGGGCGCGCTGGCCAATCTGGCGCCGATTCGCGAACTGGTGGCGCCGCTGCCATACGCAGCCGAGATACACACCGTCGTGGTTGTGACGGCAGCGGTGTTGCTTCCAGTCCGTGTGTTTCTGCTGAGTGCCGTGCTCTTTCGCGCACCGGGAATGCGCGTCAAGTTTCTGAAGCTGTGGCCGTTCCTATTGCCGCTGGATGTGCTGTGGGCGCTGTCGCCATTCCTGCTGCTGCATCACATCAGCTACGGATTGGCGGTGGCCTGTATGGCCTTGTTGGTGTACTCGCCTTTCGCGCAGCGGTCGCTGATGCTGATGGGCGCCGGTGACGCGGAAACACCCTAGCGCTGATAACGTCCGCTGACCTGTCCGCTTCTATGTCCGCATCACTGCGGCGTCTTTCCAGCTAATCCGGGCATTTGCATGTGACGCGATGACCGGAGGGCATCGTGCCATCCAGGGCCGGGATGCAGGCCCCGTGGGGGTCGCGCTCGGGATGGCCGAGCTTGGCATCAATGCGGGCCTCGAAGCGTTCGGAGATGAAGTGCTCCAAGCGCTCGGCTTCGTCGTGCAGTTCGTCGAGCTCGTAATCGAGCATACGGTGCAGAAATGTCTCGACCAGGCGGTGGTGACGTACGATCTCCAGCGCCCGTCGCCGGCCCGTAGCGGAAAGGCGAACGCCGCGATGCCGCTGGTACTCGACCAGCGGATTTTGCGCGGCCGCTAGCTTCTGCAGCATGTTAGTGATGGAGGCGGGCGCCACACGGAGACGGTCCGCGAGCGCGCTCGAACCAACGCGACGGCCCTCGGTGCCTCCAAGAGAAAAGATGGCCTTCAGATAGTCATCCACCGACTCACTGCCTTTGTGCACGCTGGGGCGCGGGCTGTGAGGCATGAGGCGCGGCTTGCGGCGGGCGGCGGACTTCGGCTTGGCGCCTAGGCTGCTGGGCATGAAAGGCTTTTGGATTGTCTCCTGTTCGCAAAGGATACGCCCGGTGAAGGTGGGCAGGCAGGGATTTCCTGAACCGCTTTGGTGTATGACGTCCCAAAAAGACGCAAAGACCCGGCGGGACGAAGAATGAGACAATATTAGGACGGCAATGCGGATTCCTGGCAGTCGGCGTCCAGGTGAGAGACCGCGTCCGGCCTCCACAGAGAGCATGGCGATCACAGAAGTACCACCACCGCAGAGCGCGCCGCCCGAGCCGCCGGCGGGTCCTACATTTCGCCGGAAATCCACCGCCCGCTACGAGGGTATGGAAGCCGATGAGCTGCTGCACCTCATCGACAACCTCGAGGATGAGCGGTCGCGTGCACGTGTGCGCGAGGGGATATACATCTCGCTGCTCGCGCACGTGCTCATCTTTCTCTGGCTGCTCTTCGGACCGCGCTACATCCTGCACCGGCCGAAGGTAGTGAGCCCGTTTGATGTGCTGACGGACCGGCAGAAGAAAGAACTCACCTACATGACCCTGCCGCCGGATGCGCTCAAACACATCCAGCCGAAAAATCCGCGGGCGCTCTCCGACAAGAACCGCGTGGCGCAGTCGCCGCATCCGACCCTGGACAAGAAGACGCTGGATCAGTTGCAGGCGATGCGACGCGCCGGGCCGCCGGCTCCCCGGCCCGAGCCGCAGCAACCGCCCGCGCCTGCTCCGCAGCAGGCTACCCCGCAACCGGTGCAGCCGCAGCCTGCTCCGCCGGAGTCGAAGGCCGCGCCGCAGCAGCCGTTGCAGCCGAAGCTCGAGGGCGTCACGCCGGCTCCGCCGCCGGAGCCAAAACCCGCGCCCACCAAACCGAACTTCAACGTGGGACAGTCGGCGGGTGATCAGATCCGGGAAGCTGCTCGAAACGCGGCACAGCCTCAGGCGCCGAGTGGCGACTACGGGGCCGGACGGACGCCGCAGCATCCGGGGTTGCAGGCCGGCGTCGACATACTGAGCGACACCATGGGCGTGGACTTTGGTCCCTACATGCAGCGCGTCATCGCGGCGACCTACCGTTCGTGGTGGCCGCTGATACCTGAGTCGGCGCGACCGCCGCTGAGCCGATCGGGCAAGGTGGGAATCGAGTTCATCATTGCCCCAGACGGCAGCGTAAAGCAGATGAAGCTGGTGTTCCCCTCGGGCGATGTCCCGCTGGATCGCGCGGCCTGGGGCGCGATCACCGGCGCGTCTCCCTATCCGCCGCTGCCCAAGGATTTCAAGGGACCTTACCTGGCGCTGCGCTTTGGCTTCTACTACAACGAGCCGGAAGACAAGTAAGCGGGGATGGCGGCCGATTCGCGGGAAGCGCAACTGCGGCGGCGACAGATAGCAGGACTGCTGCTCCTGGCCTTGCTGGTCCTGATCGTGGCCGCTCTGCGCGCGCGGCATGGCGATCTCCTTCCGCGCGGCTGGTGGCGATGGTGAGCGACCCACCGCTCCTGGTGGTTCTGCTGGGGCCGACGGCCAGCGGCAAAACCGCGCTCTCCTTAAGTCTTGCAGAAAAATTCAACGGCGAAATCGTGAGCTGCGACTCGGTCGCTGTGTATCGCGAGTTCGAGATCGGCACCGCGAAACCCACTGCAGAAGAGCGGGCGCGCGTGCCGCACCAGTGCATCGACATCGCTTCCCCAGAGCGGGACTACAGCGCGGGCGACTACCAGCGCGACGGGCGCGCGGCCATCGCCGATATTGCGGCGCGCGGGCGTCTGCCGATCGTGACCGGCGGAACAGGACTCTACCTGCGGGCGCTGCTCGAGGGGTTGTTCGAGGGGCCGCGGCGATCGGAGCCGTTGCGCGCGCGCCTGCGACGCTCTGCGGCGCGGCACGGGGCGGGATGGCTCTCCAGGGTGCTGGGGCGGCTGGATGGGGAGGCGGCGGGACGCATCCACGCCAACGACACACCCAAGCTGATCCGCGCCATCGAGGTGTCGCTCGCCGCGCGGCGGCCAATGACCGAAGCGTGGCAGGCGGGGGCGCAGCCGCTGACCGGATATCGCATTCTGCGTCTCGGGCTGGCGCCGGAGCGCGCGGCACTCTACCGGAGAATCGATGCGCGTGCCGCCGCGATGTTCGAACGTGGGCTGGTCGCAGAGACGGAGCGGCTGATGGCGAAGTATGGCGCGGATCGAAAAATCTACGACGCGCTGGGCTATCGGCAGGCGAAGCAGCTCTTGGCCGGCGAGTTGACCGAAGCGGAGGCGATCGAGGCGGCGCAGAAGGGCCACCGCAACTATGCCAAGCGGCAGTTCACCTGGTTCCGGCGTGAGCCGGAGGTGCGTTGGCTGGCCGGCTTCGGCGATGATCCGGCGATCCAACAGGCAGCGATAGATGCAGTTGCCAATTGCCTGCAGTAACACCCGTGAGAAGCAGCAGATCTCTCGCCGGCGCGGCTTCGCCGCTCCTTGTCGGATGACAAGCTATTGAAGGAGCGGAGAAAACGCTAGCTGCAGGGTGTAAGGTTGTTGCCCGCTGTGCCAGAAGTGTTTGTCGAGGTCATGTTCAGCGTGACCTGGAAGCACTTCGACGTCGAAAGGGCACCCTTGACCGCCGTGCCGTAGATGCGAATGATGCTTTTACCCGCAGGGGTGCCGGGGTTGGCTGGCGGCCCGTAGTTGAGATAACGATAGCGCTGCGCGCAGGAACTCGCACCACCGACGAGACTCCCGACGACGCAGAGCACGGCCAGCATGCGGAGCCCGCGATTGCGGCCGAAACCCAAGCCGACCAGCCCGAGCACGCCGGGAAGCAGGAAGCAGTAAACGAACCCAGAGTCCCTGCGCAGGAGGCTGTTCTTGCCGGAGGGCGCGGTAGTGTTCAGCGTCATGGTGCTGCCGACAGCCTTGCCATTGGTAGCGTTCACGTTAGAGGGCAGGAAGTTGCAGGTGGTGAAAAGCGGCAGGCCGGCGCAGGAGAGACTGACGTAATTGGTGAAGCCGGGCGACGGCGCAATGGTCACGTCGACGGTGCCCTGCGCGCCTGCGTCCAGATTCAGCGTGGCCGGAGCGCCGGAGAGCGAAAAGCTTGGCGTAGCGGCTTCGGCGGTGACGTCGAGCGGTGCAGACGTGGATGCCGCGGAGCTTTCACTTCCGCCGTAGATGGCGCGGACGCTGTGCACGCCAGAGCTGAGGGCGGAGACAGTGAGGCTGGCGTCACCATCCGGCCCCACAAATGCCGAACCGAGCGAATGCGGCTGGCCGTCGCTACCGGTCTCGACGAAGCTCACGCTGCCGCGGTCGTCCGCAGACGAGGGTGCAGGCGAGACATGCACCGTGAGGACGGTTTTGCCGGTGGCATCCAGGGAAGGGGCAGAGGAAAGCGTCGCAGTCGTGGAAACGGGTGCGTGCGGCTGGGCAACGCCAGTGAAAGCGAGCGCGAGAACTGCAGCGACAACGGAAAGCGAGGACGACAGAGTACGGCGCGAAGCTGACTGCAAATCCAAATCCCTCGTGAGCCGAGACGGAGAGTTAAGACACTACCGAAACGGGGTGTGAAGGTATTGTATCCGCGCCGGGCGTCAAATGGCTCGGCAAGGCGACTGGCCGGTTTGCAGAGGCCAGCATCTGGCTTACTCTGAAGCGGCTACGCATTCTTTCCCGAAGAGGTTTCGATGCCCTTACGCTGGACTGCCCCGGTCTGGTTGTTTTGCCTTCTGACTCTGCCGCTGTATGCCCAACAGCAGGTTGTGATGGACCACGACGGCAGCACGGTGGTCTTTGAGCCGTATGCGGCGAACATCGTTCGAGTGACGCTGAGCTTGCAGCGCGAGCCCGCGATCGCGGCGCCGGGATACGGGCTTGTCGCCAAGCCGGACAGCACGGGCTGGCAGCATACGACCGCCGAGAACGGCGATACCTACCGCTCCTCGCGCCTAGTGGTGACGCTCGACGCCAGTCATCCGGGCGGCAAGCCGACCGCGACGCAGTCGGACATCGGGAAATTCTTCACCGGATCGACGCCGGGCGCGCACATCCGCGTAACGACGCCGGAGGGCGCGACACTGCTCGACATGGTGGGGTGGCAGCAGTCGGTGCCGAATCATAAGGACGGCAATGCGGACATTCTTTACGACAAGCGGCCGCAGGATGAGCCGTTCTTCCAGGTGGGGGCGAACTTTGTTTCCCCGCCGGATGAGCACTACTACGGGCTGGGGCAGGACCAGCATGGCTTCCTCGATCATCGCGGCCATACCGTGCGCTGCCAGCACGACTACAACGCCACCGGCGGCGCAAGCTTTTGTGTGCCGTTCCTGGTTACGAATAAAGGCTACGGCCTGGTTTGGGACAACCCGTCGAAGACCACGTTCGAGCCGGGGTTCAATGAGCAGACACGGTGGACCTCCGAGGTGGGCAACCGGGTTTCGTTTTTCGTGATCGCCGGGCGGACGACAGACGAGATCTACGCCGGGTATCGCAAGCTGACCGGCGCGACGCCAATGCTGCCAAAGCCGGCGTACGGTTTCATCCAATGCAAGCAGCGCTATATCACACAGGATGAGCTGCTGGCCGTAGCACAGGGCTATCGGGAGCGGCATCTTCCGCTCGATGTGCTGGTGGTGGACTGGTTCTACTACACGAAGATGGGCCAGTTCGATATGGACCCGGCGAAGTGGCCGGACCCTGTCGCGATGAATAAGCAACTACATTCCGAAGGCATCCAGACGATGATCAGCGTTTGGCCGCGATTTACGGAGAGATCGCGCTATTACGACTTTTTGCTGAAGAAGGGATGGTTCGAGCACCTGGCCGACGGCACGCCGACCAATGGGCTGCCCTACGACAAGGCAGGCTCGGACATTGATACGACGAATCCTGACGCAGCCAAGTGGTACTGGGGGATCATTTACGACAACTTGGTCTCGAAGGGGTTTGATTCCTTCTGGGCCGACGAGACGGAACCAGACCTGCCGCCGAACGGCAGCTACTTCTCGATCGGCCCCGGCACGCGCTACTTCAACGTGTACCCGCTGTTTCACACGGCTTCGATCTACGATGGGTTCCGGCGCGACATGAAGACTCGCGCGCTGGTGCTCTCGCGCGATGCATACCTGGGCACGCAGCGCAATGGAACGATGTTCTGGTCGTCGGACATCTCTCCGACATGGGACACGCTGCGGCGGCAGATTCCAACCGGGCTGGACGTTACGGCATCCGGCATTGCGTACTGGGGCAACGACATCGGCGGCTGGCAGTACCTGCCGTATCGGCACACGCCGCTGCACGCACCGCTGCTCGATGCATCGGACGCGCGTGACAACGTGGGCTACTACGAGGATTACCCGGAGCTCTACACGCGCTGGTTTGAATACGGCGTCTTCCAGCCGAATTTCCGCCCGCATGGCAGCCGCAAGCACAACGAAGTGTGGTCGTATGGCAAGCAGGCGGAGCCGATTCTGGAGAAATATCTGCGGCTGCGCTATCAGCTCATCCCATACATTTACTCGCTTGGCTGGATGACACACGAAACGGGCGCTCCATACATGCGGGCGTTGTTCATGGATTTCCCTCGCGATCCGAATGTCGCGGAGCTGGGCGATGAATATATGTTCGGGCCGGACCTGCTGGTGGCGCCCGTAACCGATCAGGGCGCGACCACAAAGCGCGTCTATCTGCCGGCAGGGGCGGACTGGTACAACTACTGGACCAGCGAGCGGCTGCATGGCGGGCAGTGGATTGAGGCGAGCGCGCCGATCGATACTATTCCGCTCTTTGTGCGCGCGGGTTCGATCTTGCCGCTGGGCGCGCCCGTAGAGAATACGTCACAGCCGCAGCGGCTGGAGAAGCTGCGCGTCTATCCCGGCGCGGATGCTGACTTCACGCTCTACAACGACGATGGGAAGACCTACGCATACGAGAAGGGCGAGACCCAGATCACGCACCTGCACTGGGACGATGCGGCGCAGAAGCTGAGCCACACCGGCGCGGCAGCGTGGACGGGATCCGATGCGGAGCTGATTGAGATAGTTGGAGCCAAATAACTGTAACTGGCGTGACGCCACGGCGTCCTATCGCTGGAAGACGGTATGGTACACGCGTTAGCGCAGGAGATGGAGTGGATCGCGCGCATCCTTGAAGGGGAGCGCGACCTCTTCCATGAGCTGATCCGGCCGTACGAGCGCGCCGTCTACATGACGGCGGTCTCAGTTCTGCGCGACGCCACAGAGGCGGAAGACGCGGCACAGGAGGCGATGATCAAGGCTTACCGGGCGCTGGCCAGCTTTCGTGGCGATGCGAAGTTCAGCACCTGGCTGACATCGATTGCACTGAACGAGGCGCGCAGCCGCCTGCGAAAGTCTGCAAGGGTCAGAGTAGAGTCGCTGGACAGCAACGAGCAGGAAGAGGACTACACGCCTTTCCTGATTGCCGACTGGCGCGAGATTCCCAGCGAAACGCTGGAGCGCGAGGAACTGGCCCGGCATATCGAACGCGCGATCGATGAGCTGCCGCCGATGTATCGCGAGGTCTTTCTGCTGCGCGACAAGCAGGAGATGTCGATCGATGAGATTGCCGCAGCCGTGGCCGTGAAGCCGAACCTGGTGAAGGTGCGACTTTTTCGCGCGCGGATGATGCTGCAAAAGCGGCTTGCGCCATATCTGAAGCGTGAGGCACCGCAACGGCGGCGGCTGTTCTCCTGGATGGGACGCCGGATGGGAGGGCGAGCATGAGACTGGATTGCAAGCACGTGTGGCCCTACATCTCCGATTACATCGACGACACGGTGACCCCGGAGGAGCGCCGCGCGATTGAAGCGCACCTGGAGACCTGCGAGATCTGCTCGGCGATTCTGGATTCGGTGCACAACATCCTGGTGCTGACGGCGGACGACCGCGTCTTCCGGCTGCCGCTGGGTTACAGCGAGCGGCTGCACGAACGCATTACGGCAGAGCTGGCGCGAGCGGCGCCGGAGAGCGGGTGAACAACAGGTCCTTCCACTCCGAGCCCTTTCGGCGCTCCGTTCGGGATGACGAGCGTGTCTGCTGTTTCGCTCTTAGCTAGTGCATGCGGCGGCGGTCGTCGGGATCGACGTAGCGACCTTCCTTGTCGAAGTGGACCTCGCGGCCCTGCTTGCCCATATAGACCTGGAACTTGCGGGCGGCGCGGGCGCGCTTCCAGCGGTAGTAGCCGTTGCGCATGCCGTAGAAGCCTTCCGTTGCGGCAAAGGTGTAGCCGCGGCGGGGCGCTAGTTTGGCGTAAAGATAGCCGCCGACGCCGCCGCCCAGATAGGAGACATACTCCACCGGATTGCCGCCGCCGAGCAGCATCACGACCGCGATGAGCATGAAGATGATGGCCAGGTACTTTGCCTTAATGCCGAAGGGCAGCGGGAACATATAGAACTGCTGGTCCGCAAAGAGCACGGCAAAGCAGGTGAGCAGGCCGAAGAGCGCCACGTCTGTGCCCGGGATGGTGAGGTTCGGAGCCATCCCCAGGATGCCGGTGAAAGACAACACAGTCGCCAGAATGCCGCCGGCGATCGTGGAGACGAGATAGGTTTCCAGCAGGAACCTGCCGCCTTTCACGTCTTCCAGGTAGAAGCCCATGAACCACAGCGACAGCAGCGTGAACACGATGCTGAGCAGTCCCATGTCCGGCACGAAACCGAAAGTGATCGGCTGCCAGAGCAGAAAGCTGTGCACCACGAGATAAGGCGTGAGCGCAAGCAGTTTTGGAATCACGACGAGCGGGTGAATAAAGCGCGCCAGCAGCCAGGCCGTGTAGACAGCAAGGTTGATGAGGACCAGATTCTTCGTCATGCCGCTGAAGGGCGGAAAGGACAGCGTTAACGGGCGGGAACCGCGCATGGTCTCTATTATCCGCTATCCGCCCTCTATCTTTGCGGCAATGGGGCGACCGCCGGGCTGCACTGACCGGCTCGATTGCAGGCCCGGACGCCGAAGATCACATTGTCCTTGGAGACGGGCAGCGTAATCGATCGGTTAGCGGCATCACTGGCTGGAACTGATTGATGAAACTGCCAGTCCGGAGCCGCAGTTGCGCGCCACACGACATCAAAGTGCGCCGCAGCCGGCATGCCCGGGCCAGCCTTCCAGCGTAGCGTGCTGTTGTTGTCGAGGTTGGTGGTGACAATGCGCACCTCTTCAGGTGCAGCGGGAGCGGAAGCGAGAGTGGCGAGCGTGGCCGCGTTGAGCCGGGCCACGTTGGCCACGTAGCGGAAGTCCACGAACCGGAGCAGATCGCCGTACTGCCGACCGTTCTCGACGCGCACATTCTGGTGCTGGTGATCGAAGTTCTCGCGCCATTCCGTGAAGCGGATAGCGGCAAAGCCCTGCTGATTGAAGGAGTAGTGGTCGCCACCGCGGAGGAAGCGGTCGAGCCGGAACTCCAGAACAGGCTGGAAGCGGCCGGCGGGGAAGTAGGTCCGGCCGACCCCGGCAACACTGCGGGCGAGTTCCCGCGACGGGCCGTCGCTTTCGAGCCCGAGGCTAAGCGTGCGCTCGACCTCCTCGGGTGTGGCGGTCGTCGGTACGCCTTGAGAGAAGACGCGGACGCGGGTCTTGTCCTCGTGGGTATCGCCGGGCGTCGTGTCCCCGCCCACGATGTCGTTGTTGAACATGCCGGCGAGCTGCCAACCCTCGTCCTTCGCGAGCTTTCCGAGATGCTTGCTGCCGAGTAAGCCCTGCTCTTCCCCGGCGACGGCGGCGAAGACGATGGTGGCAGGCCAGCGATGGCCGCTAAGCACGCGAGCGCATTCCATGCTCACCGCCGTGCCGCTGGCATCGTCATTTGCACCAGGGGCAAAACCTGAGGTGTCGGACCAATTCTTAAAGACATTGGAGTTGATCGAATCATAGTGGCCGGAAACGAGGTACATGCGGGCAGTCTGCGCCAGATCGCTGCCGCGGAGGATGGCGTAGACATTC
Organism: Acidobacteriaceae bacterium; assembly: GCA_036376445.1. GTDB lineage: Bacteria > Acidobacteriota > Terriglobia > Terriglobales > Acidobacteriaceae > KBS-83. The sequence continues at coordinate 505 of DASVAI010000343.1, read as the reverse complement.
GTAATCGTCGTAGGTGCTTTTACCCGGCTGCGCGGGCCGGAGTCGCCGGGCTGGGTGAAGGTATCCGTTTTCACCTCCAGGCAGCCGTGGCAGGCGTTGGAGATGTCCCGGAACTGCTGCTCAATCCATTTGGCGGCGGCGGTCACGCCGGTGTTGGGCGGCAGATCGGTATCCATGCTGGAAAGCGTGTTGCGGGTATGAAAGTCGACCAGGGTTTTGATGGTTTGGCGGATGCGGTCGGCGGAGACATCCGCGAGCGCGCGGGCGATCGTCGGATCGGGCGACGCGATGGGCACAGGCGCTCCCGTTCCGGGCGCAGAAGCGGAGGCTGCCAACGGGGCGAATGCGATGAGCAGAAGCGCACGGCAGCTCCTGCCGCCAAGAAGGCGCTCAATTCGGGTGTTCGAATGCACACGCGCATGGTCTCATACCCGGCGCCGGGGTATACGCGGGCACCTTGACGCCCTGAGTGCTTGCCTCTAAAACTAGCCCTAAGGCGGATGCG
>DASVAI010000334.1:0-4248 GCA_036376445.1 Acidobacteriaceae bacterium | reverse complement strand
ATATTCCACCGCCTGTACGCGGAGTACAGCGCGTGCCGCCTCCATGTTCGATTCCGTCCAATCGATAAACGCGCTCCCGCTGCAAAGGTATTCGTCAAATCCAATGCCACGGGAAGGCTCAGCGCTATAGCGAGTCCGAAGTCTGGCCAAGGCCCGTGTTCTGATTAAATCGGCGGCCATATACGCGGCTCGGATTCGTAGGCGGGACTCACGGGAAAGGAGATTTTCCGGATCGCCAGGAACGAGCCCGGGCAGTGACAGGTGGGACATCGCAAACCCTCTCGCGATTTCATGAGGAATTCACTGTAGCGGATATTGTAGCGGGTCTAGAGGGAAAGCACGGGCAAAAGTGGGTATTTCAGGGTATCAGGCCCGAACGTAAGAAGCCGGCAACTCACAGATTCTATTGTAATTTTTGGCTCCTCAGGTAGGACTCGAACCTACAACCCTTCGGTTAACAGCCGAATGCTCTGCCATTGAGCTACTGAGGAGTATGGGCGGCCGGAGCGGCCTTGTGAGCCTCGCTCCCGTAATTCCTTAACGATAGCAAAGGGACCGGGGGCAGTCAAAAGAGCCTTCAACTGCAATGGCGAAGCACCAATTCTGCGGCGCGACGCCCGGCCGCCAACGCACCCTGGATCGAGGGTAGATCGCGATCATCTCCACAGACGTAGACGCCTTCCGCCTCGCGTGAATTGCCGCGTTGCCATTCTGCGCGGGTGCACAGGGGTACGGCGTGCACGATCGGGTATCCGGCGCAGACTGTCCAGCCAGTTACGTCCGCACCGAACCAGAGCCGCAGGTGGGCGTGGGTTTCACGCTCCAATTGTTCGATTTGCAGGGCGGACTGCGGAGCTCGCCCGACAATGTTGGCGGCTATCAGATGCGCGCCCGGAGGAGCGTAACGTTCGCTCGCCTGGCTAATAACAACTGCGCTGTTCACTGGACCGGCTGCCGAGCCCTCGCCGTTTAGAGCGATCATTGGGCCTGCGATGGGTGCGCGATGCGCGGCGTAATAGAAGGTGGTGCCGCGGTTCCACTGGACCGGAGAATTCGCGAAACGCCGCTTGCCGAGCAGCCTGGCGGCCTGTTCAGCGTCCACTGCGAGCACGACCTGCACTGCGGGATATCTGCTTCCATTCGCGGCTTCGAGCACGAAACCTCTGCCCTCCCGGCGCAAAGCGGTTACGCGCACACCGGTATGAATGCTTCCCTTCCTCAACCGCACCGCCAGTTGCCGGGGCAGCGATTCCATGCCGTTCTCCGGGATTGCGGCATCGCTGAACGCGAGCATACGAAAGAGAAATTGGAAGTAGCGGCTCGACGTGACTAATTCCTGTTCAAGAAAAAATGCGGAGATCAGGGGAAGAAAGAATCTGTCGGTGATCTTTGGAGAGAAACCGTACTTCTCGAGGAACTGGCGTGTCGGCAGCTCGGGAGGACGGAAGAGATCTGCCGGCGCGCCGCGTCCAACCTGCCGGCGCAGCCGTGCTATGCGCAGCTTGTCGCCAAGCGTGACGACAGGGTCTGTAATTATACCGATTGCGTTTCCGAGCGAGCCTCGGAATGGATCAGCGAAATGGTGAAAGCGGCTGCCGTGCCACACCAGAGCGCCCCGGGCAAAGGTCCGGAGGCGCAGCGCTCGGGTGTCGATCTGCTGCGCAAGCTCAGGGTATCCAGTGAACAGAACCTGAAAGCCCCGATCGAGTCGAAAACCATCGATGAAATCAGTGCGAATCCTTCCACCCGGCGCATCTGCGGCTTCCAGCAGGATAACGGATATGCCCGCCTGCTCCAGGCGCGCAGCGCAACATAGACCCGCAAGGCCGGCACCCACAATCGCTACATCGGCCATAGACGTCAGTGTGCCACATCAATGTAGCCGGTCCGGGGTGCGGCATTAGGGTGTGGCATTAGGATGGGAGGACTGTTATGAGGCCTACGGTCAAGCGGAATATCTTCCCCATTCTGTTGCTGCTCGCAGGCATGATCGTGTTCGTGAATGCCTGGTGGGCCATCCAGGCGGTGCGCACAGTGGCCGACAACGCCTACCAGCTGGCGCATAGCTGGCAGGTGGTGCACCAGGTGGAACGCGTGCTGGCCTCCGCGGTCGATGCGGAAACGGGCGAGCGCGGGTTCTTGATCTCTGGACAGGACAGCTATGTTGAGCCGTTTATCGCTGCGCAGCGCGATTTGCCATCAGAGCTGGATCACCTGCAATCGCTGACCTCGGATAATCCCAGCCAGCAGGCGCGCATTGCGGATCTGCGCGGAACGTTGAATCGCCGCCTGGCCGTGCTGGACCGTGCAATCGAGATGCGCCGAGCGGGTGGCCCGGACATGTCTGCGGCTCTATTGGTAGGCGGACCCGGTAAAGTCGAGATGGATCAAGTACGCAGTATCTGCGATGCGATGGAAGCAGAGGAAGACAGGCTGCTCGCCATCCGCAGAGAGTCGACCGCACGCAGCAGAGCCCGGGCGCAGATTGCTGTGCTTTTCGCCAGCGTTCTGGATGCCCTCCTGATCGCGGTCGCGCTGTCGCAGCTTTTTCGGGAACGCAAGCTGCGCGTAGCGGCGGAGGATGCCGGTGAGCGCCTGACAATAGCACAGCGGGAAACCGAAGCCAGGGCGCAGGAAATCCAGCAACTGAATGAGACGTTGGAAGATCGGGTGCGCATGCGCACCGCGGAGCTCGAGCGCATCAATCGCGAGCTTGAGTCATTCAGCTACTCCGTCTCGCACGATCTGCGGGCGCCGCTACGCACCATCGATGGATTCAGTTTGGCTTTGCGAGAGGATTACTCCACAACGATCGATGATGTGGGCAGAGATTACATCGCGCGTGTCCGCGGCGGGGTACAGCGCATGGGTCAGCTTATCGATGCTCTTCTTCGGCTCTCCCGTATTACGCGCACAGAGATCATCCGCGAAGATTTCAGCATGAGCGCGCTGGCGGAGTCGGTGGCCGCGGATCTGCTGGAGCAGAACAAGGACCGTCAGATCGTTTTTGAAATCCAGCCGGACCAGGGCGCATACGCTGATCAAAGGCTCACGCGGATCGCGCTTGAAAACCTGATGGGCAATTCCGTGAAGTTCACGTCCAAGATGCCGCGCGCCGAGATCGCAGTGGGATGGGATCGAGAGCAGAACGCCTGGTTCGTACGTGACAACGGCGCCGGCTTCGACATGGTCTATGCGGACAAGCTGTTCGGGGCATTTAATCGCCTGCATGGCGATAAGGACTTCCGGGGTTCGGGAATCGGTTTGGCAACGGTGGCGCGCGTGATTCACGGACATCACGGGCGCATCTGGGCGAAGAGCAACGTGAACCAGGGCGCGACATTCTGGTTCACTCTGGAGTGAGGCGGTCGCGATTACACTGAAGGCAGTGAGATGAGGTGATTGCCATGGCACGAATTTCACGGCTTGGCCGGCGCGAAGTGAATGAAGCAGTCGGAGAAATATACGACCGCTATGTGCGGCAGCGTGGCAATGTGCCCAATATGTTCCGCACCGTCGCTCACCGTCCGGAGATACTGCAGACGATGATTGCCCATATGGAAGCGGTGCTGAACACCGGCACGGTTCCTACTTCGCTGAAAGAGCTTGTGATTGTGCGGACCTCGCAGATGAACAATTGCGAGTACTGCCTCGCTTCGCATTCTCTGCTGGCGAAAAAGCTCGGTTATGACGATACGCAGATTGCGGCGTTGCCCCGCTTCGAAAGCAGCGACAGCTTCAGCGAGCGGGAGAAAGCCGCGCTGCGGTTGGCGGAGCGGCTGACGCGCAACGAGCGGCCGCTTCAGGATGCGGAACTCGCTGCGCTGAGGGAGCACTTCAGCGAAGGTGAGATTGTAGAGCTGATGGCCGCGAGTGGGCTGTTCAACTATTTCAACCGCTTTAATAATCTGCTGGCGATGGAACCAACGCAGGCGGGGGCCGGCGTGGAGCCGATAACCACACACGCATAAACCTGAAGGCCAAGGAGAACGAAATGCATTTGAAGCGAACGATGGCACCTGGCGTACTCATGGTGGTGGCGGCTCTCACCGCGAGCGCCGCGAAAGTAAAACCGGTCGAGGTGAGGATGCACACCGCCGACGGCAAGGATGCCGGGACAATCACCATGCGCCAGGGGAAAGGCGGATCAGTCAATTTGAAGGTGGATATTAAAAACCTGCCTCCGGGCGAGCACGGCATGCACATTCATCAGTACCCGAAATGCGATGCACCGGACTTCAAGTCCGC